>NZ_JACHFN010000012.1 GCF_014201885.1 Deinococcus budaensis
CGCCCACGAACATCTCGACGAAGTCGCTGCCACTGATGGAGAAGTAGGGCACCTTGGCCTCTCCAGCGACGGCTTTGGCGAGCAGGGTTTTGCCGGAGCCGGGGGGACCGACGAGGAGGACACCGTGGGGGATGCGGGCGCCGAGGAGGTGGTAGCGCTCGGGGTGACGCAGGAAGTCGACGACTTCCTGCAAGTCGGCCTTGGCCTCGTCGCAGCCCGCCACGTCCTGAAAGGTCAGCTTGATCTGCCCCTCCGAGACCACCGCCGCCTTCGACTTCCCGAAGTTGCTCGCCGCTCCGCCCCCCGAGGCCCCCCGCAGGCTGCGCCACAGCACCAGCAGGATCAGCGCGGTCAGGATCAGCGGCAGCACCTGCCCGAGCCAGCCAAAAGGCGAGCCGCCGGTCAGGACCGTCACGGGCACGCCCGACTCGCGCAGCCGGGTCAGGGTGGCGGCGTCGGGCGGGAGCACCACGGCCTGGGGGCGGGTGACGCCCAGCAACTTCACCGAGGCGTTGCCGTTGCCGTCCAGGGTCACCCGCTCGACCTCCCGCTCCTTCAGGTCCGCGAAAAAGCGGCTGATGGTGTAGGGACCCCCCGCCGGGGGCAGGGTCTGGCCGGGCAGAGGCGGCGCCGCCCTGGCCCCGGCGGGCGCGGCGAGCAGCAAGATCAGCGTCAGCGCGGCGGGCAGACGGCGGAGGCTCGGCATGCTGCATGCTACGCCCGGCGGGGAGGGGCACACCTTGCCCGGCGTGACGTTCCGGGGCGGGGCGGGGGCGCGGCCCGCCGAATTCCCCGGCCCCTCCATCCGCCCCTCAGCCGCCCGTCAGGCAGCGCGCCTATCCTGGCCGCATGCGTACTGCCCTGCTGTTTGGCGCGCTCGCCCTCGGGCTGAGTTCCTGCACCGTCTCGGTGCGTTCGAATCTGGGTCTGGCGGGAAGCGGCAGCAACCTGATCACCAACCTGCGGCCCGACCGGGGCGAGGGCGGCACCTACCTCGTGGGTGACGAAGTGCGGATCAGCGTGACCACCCGCACGGCCGGCTACGTGACGCTGGTGGCCCTCCAGCCGGGCGGCGCCGCCAGCGTCCTGGCCCGCAACGTCTATGTGAACGCCGGAACCACCACCTTTCCCCGCGCCCAGGACGGCGTGACCTACAACGTCGCCGCCCCGCGCGGCCTCCAGCGCGTGCGGGCGATTTTCACCCGCGTGCGCCCCACCAGCGAACTCGTCCTGAGCGGCGTGTACGACGGCGCCCGCTGGAACACGGTGACCACCCAGTACGTGCAGCCCTACGCCGTGGCCGACCGCGACGTGCAGGAGACGTACCTGTACATCCGCTGAGCCGCCTCGCCTCCCGGTGCCAGCCGCCCCCACGCGGCTGGTTTTCTCTTAGGCTGGACGGATGAGCAGCAGCCTGACCTTCGAGGACGCCCGGCAGCGCGTGGACGCCTACATCTCGCAGTTCGAGGAGGGCTACTTTCCGCCCCTCCTGATGCTGGCCCGCCTGACCGAGGAAACCGGCGAGATCGCCCGCGTGATCGCGCACGCCAGCGGCAAGACGCCCAAGCCCGGCGAGGACGCGGGCGACCTGGAGATGGAACTGGCCGACCTGCTGTTCGTGATGGTGTGCATGGCGAACGAGCGCGGGGTGAGCCTGGAACGCGGCTTCACGCGGATGATGCAGAAGGTCGAGACGAGGGACGCGGCCCGCTGGACCCGCAAGGACGCCGAACAGAGCCGCGAATGACCGACCGCCGCTTTCCCCTGGGGCCGATGCCCACGCCCCTCACGCTGACCGGGCACGAACGCGCGGAGGCCCTGGCCGCCCTGCGCCGCTTGCCCGCCGAGCTGCGGGTGGTCGCCGAGAGTCTGACTGGCCTGGCGCTGGACACCCCCTACCGCCAGGGCGGCTGGACCGGGCGGCAGGTCGTCCACCACGTCGCGGACAGCCACCTGAACGCCTACGCGCGGGTCAAGCTCACGCTGACGGAAGCCCGCCCGGTGGTGAAGCCCTACGACGAGGGGGCCTGGGCGGGGTTGCCCGACGTGGACCTGCCCGTTCACCCCAGCCTCCTGCTGCTGGAGGGACTGCACACCCGCCTCGTCGCCGTGCTGGAAAGCGTGCCGGAGGGAGACTGGGCGCGCGAGTGGACCCACCCGGGCCTGGGCCGCACCTTCACCCTGGACACCCTGCTCGCCATGTACGCCTGGCACGGACGGCACCACACGGCGCACCTGCGGTTGATCGGGAGGTGAGCGCGCGCCCCACTCCGTGAGCTGGGCGGAGTGGACCGTCCGGTGCGCGGCTGGACAGCCGCTACTGGCGCACTCCGCTGGCTCAGACGGCCGCGAGCGGCCCGGGTGACCACGCGAAGAGGCGAACGCCTGAGCGCCCGCCTCCCGCCTGGCTTCCCGCTTTACTCGTAGCCCAGTTCCCGCAGCGCCTCCTCGTCCTCGCGCCAGCCGGGAATCACGATGACTTCCAGGCCCAGGAACACCTTGCGGTTGAGAAAGACCTCCAGCTGCTTGCGGGCGGCCTGCCCGATCTCGCGCAGTTGCTTGCCCCCGGCGCCGATCACCATGCCCTTGTGGGCGTTCTTCTCGACCACGATCTCGCCCTCGATGCGCTGGAGGCCGTCCTCGCGCTCGGTCCAGCGGTTCACGCGGGTGGCGACCGCGTAGGGCAGCTCGTCGCGCAGCTTCTTCATCGCCTCCTCGCGGATGATCTCGGCGGCCCACTGCTCGCGGCTCTGGTCGCTGGCGGCGCCGCGCGGGTAGAAGAAGGGGTTTTCGGGCAGCGCGTCGAGAATCTGCTCGCGCAGGGTGCCCACCGCGTCGGGGCTGTTCTGGGCGCTGAGCATGGTCTCCTGCGTTTCCGCCGTGCGGCCTTCGAGCAGCGCGCGGTAGAGCTTCATCGCCTCGCCCGGGTACTTGGCCGCGTCGGTCTTGTTGCCGATCAAAAAGAGGGGCTTGGGCAGCTCGCGCACCTGCCGGGCGACGAGCTGGTCCTCGTCGGTGGGGGGGTGGCGCAGGTCCACGACCCACAAGATCACGTCCACGTCCGAGAGGGCGCTATGGACCTCCTGGTTCATGTACTTGCCCAGGGCGTCTTTCGGCTTGTGCAGCCCCGGCGTGTCCACGAAGACGATCTGGTGCGTGTCGGTGGAGTGGATGCCGCGCACGCCCCGGCGGGTGGTCTGGGGGCGGGGGCTGGTGGGGGCCACCTTGGTGTTCAGGAAGGCGTTGAGCAGGGTACTCTTGCCGACGTTCGGCTTGCCCACGATGGCGACGAAGCCGCTGTGTGTCTCGCCGGGAGTCGGAGCTTCGTTCGCATCGGGGAAGGGAGAGGACTGGTCGGTCATGGCGCTGATTGTGTCACGTGCGGCGCCGGGCAAAAGAGCGCCCTGGGAGGAGCCGTCCGCGCCGCTGTGCGGCCTACTCGCGCCTCGCCTGCGCCGCGCGGATCAGCCGGGTCATCGTCGCGCGCGGCAGCAGCCGGGGCAGCCAGGTCTGCACCCGGTTGAGGCGGCCCGGCACCACGACCGCCTGCCCGGCGAGCATCGCCGCCACGCCCTGCCGGGCCACCTCCTCGGCGCTGAGGAGAACGGCGCGGGCCGGACCGCTCAGCAGGCGGCTTTCTCCCAGGTTGGAGGCCGCCTGAAAGCCCGTCTCGACCGGCCCTGGGCACAGCGCCGTGACGTGGACGCCCGTGCCGCGCAGTTCCTCGTTGAGCGCCTCGGACAGGCTCAGGACGTAGGCCTTGCTGGCGTAGTACACCGCCATCAGCGGCCCCGGCTGAAAGGCGGCGGTGCTCGCCACGTTGAGCACCCGGCCCCGCCCGCGCGCCACCATGCCGGGCAGCAGGCGGCGGGTCAGGTCGGTCAGGGTGACCATGTTGACCTGCATCATCCGCGCGATCTCGCCGGGGTCCTGGGTGTGGAACTCCCCGAAGCCGCCGAAGCCCGCGTTGTTGACCAGCAGGTCCACCGTCAGCCCCCGCGCCGCGAGGTCGCGCTCCAGCCGCTCGCCCGCGCCGGGCCGCGACAGATCGAGCGCCAGCGTGTGCGCCTGCACGCCGAAGCGCCCGCGCAGCTCGGCGGCGAGGTCTTCGAGGGCCGCCTCGCGCCGGGCCGTCAGGATCAGGTGCGCGCCGTGGGCGGCGAGCTGCCGGGCCAGGGCCGTGCCGATACCGCCGCTCGCTCCGGTGATCAGGGCGGTGGCGGGGGTGGGCGGGGAAGGGGTCATGGTCCTATCCTGCGGCATCGGACGTGGGAGAGTCGCCACGCGGGGCCTCCCGTATTTCCGGTACCCGTGCAGCTCAGCTCCTTCTGGAGGATCATGGTGCCTTCTTTGAGCGTCACAGACCTCTTCGCCTGGATGGACCGGGCGCTGGGCAGTCCAGCGGAAGCGTGGGCACTCAACGAGTATTTGCTCAAGCATCCCGGGGCCATCGACAGCCTGCCTCTGGAGGCACGCTGGGCAGCGGAGCGGCGGTGGATGGGTATCTGGCGGCGGCTGTCAGGTCAACTTCCCTGCGCGCCAGGGGACTGACGTTCCGCGCCGACCTTCACACACGCTTGAACCTGCGGTCCTGGGCGGAAACGCCGCTGGCCCCGGCCGCGTACCCTGAGCCATGACCCCTCCCACCCGCCTTCAGGCCAGCTTCAGGGACATGTTCGCCCAGAGCGCGGCGGTCCTGTCCCGGCCCAGCCCCGCCACCTTCGAGCTGTTCGAGCGCCGGGGCAGTCTGCGTCAGGCTTTTTTGTACGTGCTGCTCGCGGCGCTGGCGTCGGCGCTGATCGCCGCGCTGTTCGCGCCGCTGCACCGGGACGTGACGGTGCTGGGGCAGTTCTTCTCCCGCCTGATCCTGATTCCGGCGCAGTTCGGCGTGTTCACGGGCGCGGTGTACCTGATCGGCCGGAGCCTCTTCCGGGGCAGCGGCAGCTACGCCGAGGTGGCCTACACCTTCTCGCTGTTCTTCGTGCCGCTGAGCCTGCTGGGCACCCTGCTGGGGATCATCCCGATCCTGGGCTGGCTGGTCACGCTGGTCGTCACGCTGGCGATGGTCTTTTTCGGCTACCTCGCCGTGCAGTCGAGCGTGAACCTGCGCGACAGCGTGCAGGCCGCCGTCACGCTGCTGCTCGCCGCCGTGGTGAACGGCCTGCTGGTCGGCCAGCTGCTCTCACCGCTGGTGGTGGCCCCCTTCGCGGGCGGCTGAGCGCCAGAAGGGAGGGCCGGGAAGACCAAACGTGTCTTCCCGGCCCTCTGCCTGTGTCGCCTACTGGTCGCCGTAGACATGCACCGCCACGTCGAGCTTGCCCTGGCCGCCGCCGTAGTAGGTGCCGCGCACCGGGGACACGTCGCCGTACTCGCGGCCGTGGCCGATCTTGACGTGTTTCTCCCGGGCGAGGCAGTCGTTGGTGGGATCAAACCCCAGCCAGCCCTGCCCCGGCAAAAAGCACTCGGCCCAGGCGTGGGTGGCGGCCGCTCCCACCATCCCGCCTCCGCTCACCAGATAGCCGCTGACGTAGCGTGCGGGTACCCCGAGCTGGCGCACGATCCCCAGCATCGCGTGGGTGTAGTCCTGGCACACGCCCCGGCGGTGGCGGGCGAACTCGGCCAGCGGCGTGTGGACCTCGGTCGCCTCGCCGTCGTAGGTCAGGCCCCGGTGCAGCGTGGTCGTGAGGTCGCGCAGGAAGGTCGGCAGGTCGTCGCCCGGGGCCGGGCGGGCCACGCCGAAGACTTCCGGCCAGTCGCCGCCGGGCACGCGCGGGCTGGGCACCAGAAACTCGGTGTGGTCCCGCCGCGCCGCCCGCAACTCGGCAAAGGGCACGGGCGCGGGGTCGGGCACCGGATGGGTGTCCACGACCGCCTGCGCCTCGATGGTCAGGTGGGTGTGCGGTGCGTGGACATGAACGTGGTGCACGATGGCCCCGAAATAGTCGCGGTGCGAGCTGATCTCGGCGTCCGGGTCCACCAGCAGGTGAAAGGACCGCACGCTCTGGCGGGCCTCGCGCGAGGGGTGCAGCCGCACCTCGTTGAAAGAGTCCCAGGCGGGTTTGGGGTAGGCGTAGGTGGTGGTGTGGCGGATCTCGCAGCGCATGGGAGGCTTTCAGCTGGCCTGGGGGCGGGACAGGGGAGAGGGGGTCATTCCTGGGCGAAATAGGCCGCGTCCACCGCCGCGCCCACCCGGTTGAAGTCGCCCAGCAACTCTTCGAGCGCCGGATTGTCCTGGTCGAGAATGTCGCCCACGCGGGCGTACTGGAGCCGGGCGACCAGCCAGCGCGAGAGCCGCAGCGTCTCGGGGTGGGCGCCGGGGTGCCAGCGGTCGATCTGGGTCAGGGCCTCGTGCAGGTGCTCGGCGCTGTAGCGCACGCTGCGGGGAAAATACTCGTCCAGCAGCAGGAATTCGCTGATGCGGGTGGGGTCGATGCCCTCGTGGACCCGCTTGCGGTAGGCCTCGTAGGCGCTGGCCCCCTTCAGAACGTTCACCCAGCGCTGGGCTTGCAGCGCCCGCTGCGAGGGGTCGCTGGGCAGCTCGGCGTCCACCCCCCGGTGGCGGCTTTGCAGCACCCGCAGCATGTTGTCGCCGCGCTCCAGCAGCTGCCCGGCGCGCAGAAAGGACCAGCCCTCGTCGCGCGGCAGGGTGGCAAAGGCGATCCCGAAGAAAAACTGTGAGGCGTCGCGCGCGGCCACGCAGTACTCGAAGAGGCCGTCGCGGTCGAGCAGGTCGAGCGGCTGAAAGCAGGTGTTCAGGTAGGTGCGGTTGAGCGCCTCCCACATCTCGCTGGGAATGCGGTCGCGCAGGCCGCGCGCGTTCTCGCGGGCGCGCAGGACGCTGCTGGCGATGCTGGCCGGGTTGTCGTGATCGAGGGCCAGCCACGCGCTGATGGTGCGGGCGTCCACCCGGCCGTACTTGGCCCGCAGCGGCGCTTCCCCCCCGGTAAGTTCCAGCAGGGGCCGCCAGTACTCGCGGGCACGGCCGGTGAGTTCCAGCGTGGCGTAGTAGTTCACGTTCAGCAGCCGGGCGCTGTTCTCGGCGCGTTCCACGTACCGCCCGATCCAGAACAGGTTCTCCGCGAGGCGCGAGAGCAGCATCAGCGGCCCTCCCCTTCGGCTGTCCCGTCCGGGTCCGGGCTGCCCTCCAGCTGCCCCTTTTCGAGCTGCTGCTGGTAGGAATGTTGGCCGGGGGCGTCTTCCGGGTTGGGCGTTCCTGCCTGTCCCTGCGACTGCCTCTGGCTGCCTCCTCCCGTCTGCTCCTGCGATTGGCTCTGGCCTGAGCTGCCCTGAGACTGGCCGCCCTGGTACTGGCTCTGCCGCTGCGTGCGCTCCAGCGGGTCACCGTGCCAGAGTTGGCTCATGCCCTGGGGGCTGGCCGGGCCGTCGTGGTCGAGGACCCAGGTGTCCTTGGAGCCGCCGCCCTGGCTGGAATTCACCACCAGCGAGCCGCGCCGCAGCGCCACCCGTGTCAGGCCGCCGGGCACGATGGTGACCTCCTCGCCGCCGTAGAGGATGTAGGGGCGCAGGTCCACGTGGGCGGGTTCGAACTCGCCCGAGTCGGGGTAGAAGGTGGGGTGGCGGCTGAGGCCCACCACCGGCTGCGCGATGTAGTCGCGGGGACTCGCGCGCACTTTCTCCACGAAGGCCTCCACCTCGGCGCGGGTCGCGGCGGGGCCGATCAGCATCCCGTAGCCGCCCGCCTCGCCCACCGCCTTGATGACGAGTTCGGCGGCGTTGTCCAGGATGTGGGGCAGGTGGTCCGGGTTCCAGCCCAGGAAGGTGGGCACGTTGTTCAGCAGCGGAGATTCGTTCAGGTAGTAGCGGATCATCTCGGGCACGTAGGCGTACACCGCCTTGTCGTCCGCGACCCCGGTGCCGATGGCGTTGGCGATGGCGACGTGGCCCTGGCGGTAGACCTCGACCAGCCCCGGCACGCCCAGCGCGCTGTCGGGCCGGAAGGTAAGCGGATCGAGGAAATCGTCGTCCACCCGGCGGTAGATCACGTCCACCCGCTGGCGCCCGCCGGTGGTCCGCATCCAGACCCGGCCCCCGTCCACAAAGAGGTCGCGGCCCTCGACGAGTTCCACGCCCATCTGCTGGGCGAGGTAGGCGTGCTCGAAGTAGGCCGAGTTGTACATGCCGGGCGTCAGGACCACCACCGTGCCGCCCTCGCGCGGGCTGACCGACTGGAGCAGGTGCAGCAGCGCGGTCGCGTAGTGGCCCACCGGGCGCACGCCCTGGCCCTCGAACATGCCGGGGTAGATGCGGGTCATCGCCTGGCGGTTGGCGAGCAGGTACGACACGCCGCTGGGCGACCGGAGGTTGTCCTCCAGCACCAGGTACTGCCCCGACTCGTCACGAATCAGGTCGGTCCCCACGATGTGGGTGTAGATGCCGCCGGGCACCTTCAGCCCGTGGACCTCGCGCCGGAAGTGCGCGGAGGTGTACACCAGTTCGGCGGGAATCACCCCGTCGCGCAGGATCTCGGCCGGACCGTAGATGTCGGCCAGAAAGGCGTTCAGCGCCCGCACCCGCTGGGTCAGCCCCGCCTCGACCCCCCGCCACTCGGAGGCCGGGATCACGCGCGGCACCGGGTCGAAGGGAAAGGTGCGTTCGGTGCCCTGGGCGTCCCCGTACACCGTGAAGGTGATCCCCTGGTGCCGGAAGGCGAGGTCGAGCATGGCGTGGCGCCGCGAGAATTCGGGCACCCCCCGGGCGCTGATGTAGCTCTGCACGCCCTGGTAGTGGGGCCTCACCGCGCCACCTGGCGTGTACATCTCGTCGAAGAACCTCTGGCCCGGCTCGTACTTCATGCGCTTCCTCCAGACGGGGACCTGCCCGGCCGTCTCCTCAGGACCTGCCAGCTGTGCTGTCTGCCCAAGATACTGTGCGCGTCACCCGGCGCGGCGCTGTCCGCGCCCTACACTGCGTGCATGACCCAGGACCAGACGCTGACCCAGGACGACCGCGCCCGCCTCGACCAGGTCTTTATGCAGGTCGTGCTGGACGTGCAGGCCCAGGTGCAGCAGACCCAGCCGCCCCAGCCCGGCAACCTGGCCGCGATGTTCCACAAAGAAACCGTCTCGGACGCCCTGCAAGGCTGCGCGATGCTGATCGCCGGGTGGAACGAGAACCGGGTGGACGAGGCCGGGGTGCAGCGCAGCGCCAAGGCCCTGCGGGCGCTGGAGCTGGAGGAACTGGCGGAGCGGGTCGAGCGGCTGCGGGGGATCGGCGGGGAAGGGTAACCGGGGGGGGCGCGGCGGCGGGAGGCGGGTGCTCAGGTCCTCCCGGACGGCGCGGCGGGATGCTCGACCCAGAGGTTTTCCTCGGTGTAGCGGCCCCGGTCCCGCTCCCGGTCGATCACGACCAGGTTGAGGGCTTCCGGAACCACGTAGCTCCCACTGACCGGAAAGGCCATGTCGGCCCAGGTTTCCCACTCGGCCACGGTGCCTTCCACCACCATCGAACGTTCGGCAGGCCCCAGGATGACCGCGCCCATGCGCTGATGGGTCCGAATCCACGGATCGGTGGACAGGCCGTCCGCGCGCGTCCAGCGGGCATACTCACCCATGGGAAAAGCCGGGTACCGGTGCTTGAGCGTGGGCCGCAGCGGGGCCACGACGCGCCCGAGTCCGGCTTCCCGGCCCCGCTCGGTCAACGCCCGCAGGACCTGGGCCGCCAGCCCACGGCCCCCTCCCTCCGCCGCCACCGAGGCGGCCATGAAGCTCAGGGTATTTGGGCGCTGTCCCGCCTCATACTCGGTCACCGACCGGATCAGGGCGCCGTCGTACCCGCCGGGCAGATCATCCACCGAGCCGTTCCAGCCCAGCGGCACGCCCCACCCTCCGGCGACCACACGGCCCCCGTCCAGCAGCAGAACGCTGTACTCGGGAAAGTACTGCTGAACCCTGGGCAGGGAGTGCGCGGGCACCGCGCCATGAAAGATGAACTCGGGCCACCGCTCGCGGAAGGCGGCGCCCGCCTCGTCCGCCAGGCCGGGCCGCTCGGAAGTCGTGACCACCTGCATGGGCGAAGCTTAGCCAAAACGGCTGCCTTATTCCCCCTCCGCCGTCATCGCCTGCTGGGCGTCGCGGTCGGCCTGCGCCACCCGGTCGGCCTGCCCGAGCGCCCCCCAGTCGTCGGTGCCGCGTCCCGGGCCGCCGTCGCCCAGAATCGGCGGCAGCCCGCGCAGGTAGGCGGCCTGCGCGATCAGGTAGGCGGCCAGCGGCGTGGTCAGGAACTGAAAGAGCAGCACGGCGGCCAGCCGGGTAAAGGCCGCCGCGTCGTTCATCGCAAAGGCCACCCCCAGAAAGATGCCCGCCGACCCCAGCGTGACCAGCTTGCTGCTGGCGTGCAGCCGCGCGTACAGGTCGGGAAAGCGCACCACCCCGACCGCCGCCGTGAGAACGAAAAAAGCCCCGACCAGAATCGGCAGGTCGCGCAGGGCCTGAAAGTCATCCACGCGGACCTCCGGCGCCCTGCCGGGCGGAGGCTGAACGCTGGCCGCCGGGGACAGAAGGTTTCACTTCATCACCCGGCCCAGCAGCAGGTAACGGGTCAGGGCCACGGTGGAGAGAAACCCCAGCAGGCTCAGGACCAGCGCGGCGTCGAGCATCACGATGTAACCGGTCCGCACGGCAATTAAGGCGAACAGCACGACCAAGTTCACGCTCAGAAAGTCAAAGGCCATGATGCGGTCGCCCCACGACGGCCCGCGCAGCACGCGGTAGGTGACGAGCAGCACCGACAGGGTCACGATGCCCAGGGCGAGGTTGATGATCACGCGGAAACCTCCGGGGAAGGGGGCGCGCCCAGGCGCAGCAGGTGGTGCTCGACCCGCAGCACCGAGTCGCGGGCGGCCTGTGCGCTGGCGGTGCCGATGGCGTGGGCGTAGAGGGTGCGGCGATCCGCGCTGAAGCCCAGCGCCACCGTGCCGGGCATCAGGGTGATCAGGGCCGCCAGCAGGGTCATGGGGCCGTCGCCGCTGACCCGCAGCGGCACCCCGACGATCATGGCGTTGAGGGGCGGCCGGGGCCGCAGCGCCAGCAGCGCGACCTGCACGTTCGCCAGGGTCAGCTCGCGCAGAAAAAAGACCAGGAAGGCCAGCCACGCCCCGCTGCGGCGCAGGTACTCCCCGCTGCCCAGCGCGCGCGGAAACAGCGCCAGCACGCCGAAGCCCAGCAAAAAACCGACCAGCAGCTGCCGGGCGCTGACCTCGCCGGCCAGCAGCGCCCAGACCACCGCCACGAGGACATTGAGGGGCAGGCTTCTCACGGGGCCTCCGGGGTGGTGGGCGGCAGGGGAATCACGACCGGGCCGTCGCCCAGCACGCCCCGGATATACCGCTCGGGGGTGCTCAGCTCGGCGGCGGTCGCTTCGGCCTGCGCGAACAGCGGCCCGGCAAAGAGGGTCAGGCCCGCCACCAGCGCCGTGGCCGCGTAGGCGGCGACCCGCAGCGGCCTGGGCACCCGGTACACCGGCATCCAGGTGGGGTGCTTGCCCCAGAAAAAGCCGCGCCAGACGTTCAGCATCGCGTACAGGGTGATCAGGCTGCTCAGCAGGGCGCTGCCCACCGCGACCAGCGCGAGCGCCGACCCCTGGCCCAGCCCGGCGCGCACCAGCGCGTACTTGGCGAGAAAGCCCCCCGAGGGCGGCAGCCCCGCCACCGTCAGCGCGCACAGCAGAAAGCACCCCGCCAGCAGCGGCAGAAAGTCGATCATGCCGCGCGCCCGTACCAGCCGGGTGCCGCTGGCCCGCTCAGCCACCGTGGCAATCGCAAACAGCGCGGTGGTCACCAGCACGCTGACCGCGAGGTACGCCACGCTGGCCCGCACCGCTTCCGGGGTGCCCAGCCCCAGCCCGAAGGCCAGGTAGCCCACGCTGCTCACCACCGCAAAAGACAGGATGCGCCGCCACTCGCGCTGCGAGGCCATCCCGAAGGCGCCGTACAGCATGGTCACGCTGCCCAGGCCCAGCAGCAGTGCGCTAGTCAGCCCGGGTTCCTGGGTGAAGACGGTCGTGAAGACCCGGATCAGCGCGTAGATGCCCACCTTGGTCAGCACCGCCGCGAAGAAGGTGCCCACCGCTGGGGGCAGCGCCGGGTAGGTGCCCGGCAGCCAGAAGCCCAGCGGAAACAGCGCCCCCTTGGCCGCGAACACGACCAGCAGCAGCACGCCCACCGAGGTCACGGTGGCGTTCGGCCCCAGCTCCGCGCTGCGCTGGGCGAGGTGCGCGAAATTCAGGGTGCCCAGCACCCCGTAGGTCAGGCCGCAGGTCACCACCAGCAGCGCCGAGGCGGCCAGGTTCATCACGATGTAGCGGAAGCCCTCGCGCAACTGCTCGCGGGTGGATCCCAGCACCGCCAGGGCGTAGGAGGCGACCAGCATCACCTCAAAGGCCACGAACAGGTTGAAGAGGTCCCCGGTCAGAAAGGAGAGCTGCACCCCGGCGAACAGGAACTGCATCAGCGGAAAGAGGTGGTGTTTCTCGCGCACCGGGTCGGGGTCGGCGGCGGCCTGCCAGGTCGCCAGCACCGCGCTCACGGCGGCCAGCACGCTCATCCAGGCACTCAGGCGGTCGGCGGTCATCACGATGCCGAAAGGGGCAGGCCAGCCTCCCAGCGCACCCACCAGCACCGCGCCGCCCGAGGTGGCCCACAGCAGCCCGGCGGCGAAGGCCAGGGTCGCCAGGGTGCCCGCCAGCGCCAGCCCCACCTGCACCCGGCGCGGCCACGCCCACAGCAGCAGCAGCCCGAACCCCAGCGGCGTCAGAATCGGCGCCAGCGTGAGCCACGCCAGCGGCGCCCAGCTCAGCACCGGCCCGGCCGCTTCGGCGCTCACGGGCGGCTCCTGGGCCGGACGATGATGGGCACCGGCTCGGCCTCGGGTTCGTCGGGGCGGTCGGGGCCCTGGTGCTCGGGGTCGGCGAAGGTGTCGTCCTCGGCGTGGGGGTCACGCGCGAGGTTGTCCCCGAAGGCCGCCACGTCGGCGTGCCCC
The DNA here is from genome assembly GCF_014201885.1 of Deinococcus budaensis. Taxonomy (NCBI): domain Bacteria; kingdom Thermotogati; phylum Deinococcota; class Deinococci; order Deinococcales; family Deinococcaceae; genus Deinococcus; species Deinococcus budaensis. The sequence goes on from NZ_JACHFN010000012.1 coordinate 12,996, forward strand.
GCGACCTGGTAGGCGCGCAGGGCCACCGTGAGCAGCAGCGCCGTGGTGGCAAAGCCGATCACGATGGCGGTCAGGATCAGCGCCTGCGGCAGCGGGTCCATGTAGGGCCCCCGCAGGGTCAGCAGCGGCGGCGCGACCTCGCGCAGGCCCGCCACGGTCAGGATCGCCAGGTTGCCCCCGTAGGCGATGAAGCTCAGGCCCAGCACCACCCGCACCAGGCTGCGCGAAAGCAGCAAAAAGACCCCCGCCGCGATCAGGAGACCGATCAGGAGGGCGAAGAGGGTTTCCATCAACGGACCTCCGGAAAAGGGGAGAGGGGAGGAGAGACGCGGGGGCCGGGCGCGCGCCTCATTCGTCCCCCTCGACGGTTTCCTGCGGCTGAACGTCCAGCAGCGCGTACACGATGGCGAGGCTGGCCCCGACGACCACCAGAAAGACCCCGAGGTCAAAGAGCAGCGCGGTGGCCCACTCGAACTCGCCGGTCAGCGCGGTGGTGATGTAGCCGTAGTCGCTCTTGAGAAAGGGGCGGCCCAGCAGGTAGGGCACCAGCCCGGTCCCGAAGGAGAGGGCCAGCCCCCAGGGCACCAGCCGCGCGGGGTCTGTCCGCAGCGCCGAGGTGCCGTGCGCGATGCGGTGCAGCACCAGCGCGCAGGTCGTCATCAGCCCGGCGATAAAGCCGCCGCCCGGCGCGTTGTGCCCGCGCCACAGCAGCAAAAAGGCGAAGAGCAGCACCAGCGCGAACACCGCCCGGCTGGTCGAGCGCAGAATCGGGTCGCCGGTCAGCGGCGCGGGCGTGGGCGTGCGGGCGCCGCCCACGGGTGGGGGTTTTTTCTGCCGGGAACTCATGGGCGCTCCTGCTGGGTGACCGGGACCCGCGCGGCGGGCAGGTCGGGGGCGAGATCCTCGGGCGGGGGCGCCCCGGGTTCGGTGCGGGTGCGCCCCCGCCGCCCCAGACGCACCAGACTCAGCACGGCCAGCGCCACGATGCCCACCACCGTGATCTCGCCCAGGGTGTCAAAGCCCCGGAAATCGACCAGCAGCACGTTGACCACGTTCTTGCCGCCGCCGCCCTTGTAGCTGTATTCCAGGTAGTAGGGCGAGATCGGCGGCGCCAGAAAGCGCACGCTGGAGAGCACCAGCAGGGTCGCCCCGATCCCCGCCAGCCCCGCTACCGTGAGGTCGAAGGCGTAGCGCCCCCGGGTGCGCGGCAGGTCCCGCACGCCCGGCAGATACCGGAAGGCGAGCAAAAAGAGGATCACCGTGACCGCCTCCACCAGCAGCTGCGTGAGGGCCAGGTCGGGCGCGCGGAAGGCCAGGAAGGCGGCGGCGGTGCCGAAACCCGTCAGGCCAGTCACGATCACGGCGGTCAGGCGGTTGCGCGAGAGCAGCACGCCCACGGCGCCGCCGACCAGCAGCGCCGCGACCGGCAGCACCCCCAGCGGCAGGTCCCCGAAGGGGTGAAAGACCTGCGGCGCCCGCACCAGCGCGTAGCCGGAGATCACGGCGGTGGCGGCCAGCATGATCCGCAGCTGGTCGGGCAGCGCCAGCCCCTGCGTGCGCGCGATCAGCCACGAGGCGAAGACGTTCACCAGTTGCGTCAGCGAGTAGTAGACCGTGTTGGCGTTCGTGCGCGGGGTCAGGCGCCGCCCCAGATCGCCCACCCGGTCGGCCTGGGTCACCAGCGCCGCCCCCAGCGCCCAGGTCAGCACGGTGGCGATCAACGCGGGCGTGACCCCGTGCCACAGGCTCAGGTAGCCGCCGTAGGCCCCGAAGTTCAGCGCCGTCTGCGCCGTGCGGGTCAGGGCCTCGGCCATGCCCGGCAGCAGGCCGAAGGCCAGCGCGGTCAGCGCGAGGGCGGCGGCGGGCAGGGTCAGGCCGGGGGGCGCCTCGTGCGGCTGGGCGCCCGCCGGGGCACGCAGAGGTCCCAGAAAGACCCGCATCAGCCGGAAGGAATACGCGAAGGTCAGCGTGCTGCCCAGCACCGCCACGGCGAGGTACAGCGGTCCCTGGTGCACCATCGCCTCGTAGAACAGCTCCTTGGAGATGAACCCGCCCAGCGGAGGCAGCCCCGCCATGCTGAGGGCGGCGAGCAGCGCCACCGCGAAGGTGACGGGCAGCGCCCGCCGCAGACCGCCCAGGCGCGGCAGCTCGCGCGTGCCCGTCTCGTGGTCGATGATGCCCACCACGAAAAACAGCGCCGCCTTGAAGGCCGCGTGGTTGAGCAGGTGCGCGGTGGCGGCAAAGCGGCCCTCGGCGTCGGCCAGCCCGTAGAGGCTCATCAAGAGGCCGAGCTGCGAGATGGTCGAGTAGGCCAGCAGCGCCTTGAGGTCGGTCTGGCGCAGCGCCAGCCACGCGCCCCACACCAGCGTCGCCAGCCCCACCGGCACGATAATGGCCGGCCACAGCGCCGAGGTGCCGAAGATCAGCCCGAACTTGGCGACCAGCACCACGCCCGCCTTGACCATCGTGGCCGAGTGCAAGAAGGCCGAGACGGGGGTGGGCGCCTCCATCGCGGTGGGCAGCCACAGGTGGAAGGGCAGCTGCGCGCTTTTGGTAAAGGCTGCCAGCAGCGTGAGCAGCAGCGCCGGGGTGAAAAAGGGCGAGGCCCGCAGCGCGCTGAGGTCCAGCCCCGAGAGCGAGGTGCTGCCGCCCCCCAGCGCGATCAGGGCGACGGCGGCCAGCAGCGCCAGGCCGCCCAGCGCGCTCACCAAAAAGGCCTTCATCGCCCCGTCGCGCGCCGCCGAGCGGGTGTGCCACAGCCCGATGAGGAGGAAGCTGGTCACGCTGGTCATCTCCCAGAAGCCGAACAGCGCGACGAGATTGTCGCTGAGCACCAGCCCCAGCATCGAGCCGCCAAAACAGAGCAGGTAGGCGTAGAACCGCCCGAATTTCTCGTGCTCCGAGAGGTACGCGACCGAGTAGAGGCTCGCCAGCGTGCCGATCACGCCGATCAAGACGGCGAACAAGAGCGAGAAGCCGTCGCCCCGGAAGGCGAGGTGCAAGTCCAGCTCGGGCACCCAGCGGGTGACTTCCAGCGCGGGGGCCGATCCCGGCATGCCCAGCAATTCGGGAATCAGCAGCAGCGCGGGCAAAAAGGCCGCCGCCGCGACGTACCCGGTGCGGCGGCCCAGGCGCGGCCCCAGCCAGGCACAGAGCGCCGCGATCAAGAAGGGAAAGAAGGCGGCGAGGGTCACGGGCCTCCTCCGGCACTGCGGCGGGTCGGTCGCCGTATCGGTCGCTGTATCGGTCGTCTGGGCATCGGTACCTCAGGGCCAGCCCCGGCCCAGGCTGCGGGCCACCTGCGGGCGGGTCTTGGCTTGAAACGGAAGAGAAAAAGAGCCGTCCCCCCCCCAGCTCCAACGTCCTCGGGCAGCAGCGCACCCGACCGGAACCCAGTCTAGCCGACGAACATACGGGCGCCGCCGCTGGCACGGGGCGCGGCGGCGGCGGGCGGGGTCAGGAAAGCCAGCCGCTAGCGGCGGCGGCGGCCCAGCATGAACCACCCGGCGGCGGCGGCCAGGAACCCCACCCCCGCATAGGTCCACAGGTTGGGTCCCTGCGGCGCGGGCGCCGGGCCGGTGACCAGCACGTCCGGCCCGTCGAGCGCGTCGGCGACGCTGCTGACCGCCGTAAAGATCAGCGCGTATTTCAGCAGGTCCGGGCCGATGCCCCGGCTTCGGTAGTAGCTCTGGGGGTAAGGGTAGTAGCGCCCCGGCGAGAGCTGGTAGCGGTACTGCCCGCTGGGGGCCGCGCTGTAGGTCAGCGCGCTGCGCGGCACGCCCGCCGGGAGCCGGGCACTTCGCCAGGCGTTGAGCTGCGAAGGCGTGACCCGCGCGGCGGCGGCCCGGTTGGCGGCGCTGGCCGCGCTTCCGGTGGTGCTGCGCTGCACGCTGCTGGGGGTGCGGGGGGTGGGCGCGGTCGTGCGCGGCGCGGTGTAGCGGTTAGCAGGCGGCGTGTACCGGGGCACCGCCGGAGCGCGGGGGGCGCTGTAGCGGCCGGAGCTGCGGCTGCCGCCGAAGCCCCCGCCGCTGCGCCGCTGCGCGTCCGCCAGTCCCCCCGCCAGCGCGAGCGTGGTGAGCATCAGGGCCAGAGAGCGTCTCATCCCCTCAGACTACGGAGCCTGCCCCGTCCCGGTTCCGGCCCTCCTTACGGTTACGCGGCCCATGAAGGCGGCCCGGAGGCTTTCCCCGCCCGGCGCCCGGCTAGACGGCCCGCCCCTTTCTCCTCACCGGCGCGGCGTACACTCTGGGCCATGCTTCTTCGCGCGGTGTTCAGTCCCTGGCCCAGGTTGCCCCGGGTCTGACGCCAGCGCTGCCATCCCAGCCAGGACCGCCCGGAGGAGACGTTTTTTCCTCCGGGCCTTTTGCTTTGCCGCACGAAAGGACCCCGCCATGCCCCAGCCCACCGCCCAACCCACGGCCCAGCCTCATCCGGGCCGCACCGAGAACCTCAACGTCACGGCCTTTACGCCCCTGGCAACGCCGCGCGACCTCAAGGGCGCCCTGCCGCTGTCGCCCGCCGCCGAGCGCACCGTGCTGGCCGGGCGCCAGGCCGCGCAGGCTATCCTGACCGGCCAAGACAGCCGCCTGCTGGCGGTGGTCGGGCCGTGCAGCATCCACGATTTCGGGCAGGCCGCCGAGTACGCGGCCCGGCTCGCGGCGCTGCGGGCGCGGGTGCACACCCGGCTGGAAGTCCAGATGCGCGTCTACGTGGACAAGCCGCGCACGACGGTGGGTTGGCGCGGTCCCCTGATCGACCCCGACATGACCGGCGCCAACGACATCGGCAAGGGCCTGCACCTGACGCGCGAGCTGATGCTGCGCGTCAACGAACTCGGTCTGCCCGTCGCCACCGAACTGCTCGACCCCTTCGCGCCGCAGTACCTCTTCGACGCGGTGGCCTGGGCCTGCCTGGGCGCCCGCACCGCCGAGTCCCAGACCCACCGGGTGATGGCGAGCGCGGTCTCGGCCCCGATGGGCTTCAAGAACGGCACGGGCGGCGGCCTGAAGCTCGCGGTCGACGCGGTGGTGGCGGCGGGGCAGCCGCACGCCTTTTTCACGGTGGACGACGACGGCCGCGCCTGCGTGGTCCACACCCGGGGCAACCCGCACGGGCACGTGATCTTGCGCGGGGGCCGCGCGGGGCCGAACCACGCGCCGCCCTTCGTGGCCGAGGCCGCCGCGCTGATGCAGGCCGCCGGGCTGACCCCCGCCGTGATGGTGGACGCCTCGCACGCCAACAGCGGCTCGGACCACACCCGGCAGGCGGGCGTCTGGCGCGACGTGCTGGCGCAGCGCCTCGCCGGGCAAGGGGCCATCCGGGGGCTGATGCTCGAATCGAACCTGCGCCCCGGCAAGCAGCCCATTCCCGCCGACCTCACGCAGCTTCAGTACGGCGTGAGCGTCACCGACGCCTGCGTGGGCTGGGACGAGACCGAAGCGCTGCTGCTGGAGACGCACGCGGCGCTGGGAGGCTGAGGCGCGGCGGCTCTCCTTGCCCCCGACTTTCTTCATCCCCACGGTTGCCCGCCCCAAAGCGCGGCAGACTGACCCCATGTGGGGGGTCGTGATGGACGTGACAGGCAGCGGCGGGAGCGTGGGGGGCCGGGAGCGGGCGGTCCCGGGCAGCTCTTCTTTTCGCGGTGAAGAAAACTGCGGTGCTCCTGGGCCAGCGCCGCACAGGAGAGGCGGCGACAGCCTGATCCGCGCCGACCTGCCCCGCGTCCTGGCCCGGCGTGCGCCCCGTGCGCTGGAAGCCGCCCATGCCTGAGAAAGCCGCCAAGCCCTTCGGCGGGGGCCGACCGCCCTCCCAGCGGCCCAGCAAGGTCTGCGCGGCCTGCGGCTTGCCCTTTACCTGGCGCAAGAAGTGGGAACGCGACTGGGAGAACGTGCGGTACTGCTCCGACCGCTGCCGGGCGGCGGCGAAGCGGAGCGGGTCGTGACCCTGCCCGCCGCTGCCCCCGCCTACGGCCTGGTGTGCATGACGGTCGGCCCCGAGGTGCGTTTCCGCACCGTCACGCTGACCAACTACCAGAAGCTCTCGCCGGAGGAGCGCGAATCCAAGCTGCTCGACCTGTACGCCGACAACATCAGCCGGGTGCGCCGGGCCGCCGACTTCTGCGCCGCGCGGGGCATCCGGCTCTACCGCCTGAGTTCCAGCCTCTTTCCGATGTTCGACCTGGAGGGCGACGACACCGGCCGGGCCGTGCTCGACCACCTCGCGGAGCCGATGCGCGAGGCGGGCCGGGCCTTTATGGACGCCGGAATCCGCGTGCTGATGCACCCCGAGCAGTTCATCGTGCTGAACTCCGACCGCCCGGAGGTCCGCGCCTCCAGCCTGCGGGCGCTGACGGCCCATGCCGACTCGCTCGACCGCTTCGGCTTTCCGGCCAGCCCCTGGAACCTGCTGCTGCTGCACGGCGGCAAGGGCGGACGGGCCGCCGAACTCGCCGCCGTGATTCCCGACCTGCCCGACCCGGCCCGCCTGCGCCTGGGCTTGGAAAACGACGAGCGCGCCTACGGCCCGGCGGACCTGCTGCCCGTCTGTCAGGCCACCGGCACGCCGCTGGTCTTCGACGCGCACCACCACGTCGTGCGCGAGAAGTTGCCCGACCAGGAGGACCCCAGCGTGCGCGGGTGGGTGCTGGCCGCCCGCGCCACCTGGCAGCCCCCCGAGTGGCAGGTCGTCCACCTCTCCAACGGCATCGACGGCCCGCAAGACCGCCGCCACAGCCACCTGATCACCGACTTTCCCAGCGCCTACCTCGACGTACCCTGGATCGAGGTGGAGGCCAAGGGCAAGGAGGAGGCGCTGGCCGCGCTGATGGGGCCAGCCGCCCCGCGAGAAACAGGCGCCGCGCCGGACAGTCCCCTCGCCACACGCGAAGAAGGCGGGGCCTAGCCGGCCCAGGCTCCCTCCCGAGGCGCTACCCTGGGGGGCGTGAATGTCGTCGTGTTCGACCTGGAAACCACCGGCCTGTCGCCCGAGCGGGACGCCATCGTGGAGATCGGCGCGCTGCGGGTGCGGGACGGGCAGGTGGTGGAGGCCGAGCGCTTCGACACGCTGGTGCGCCCGGTGAACGCGGCGGGCGACGTGCTGCGGATTCCCTGGCAGGCCCAGCGCGTCCACGGCATCAGCGACAGCATGGTGCGCGACGCGCCTCAGCTGGCCCACGTGCTGCCCGAGTTCCTCGACTTCGTGGGCGACTCTCCGGTGGTGGCGCACAACGTGGGCTTCGACGGCGGCTTCATGCGCGCGGCGGCCCGGCGGCACGGGCTGGTCTGGTCCCCGCCGCAGGAATACTGCACCATGCAGCTCTCGCGCCGCGCCTTTCCCGGCGAGCGCTCGCACAAGCTCGACCTGCTCGCCCAGCGCCTGGGCCTGAGCTTCGCGCCGGGAGGCCGCCACCGCTCCTTCGGGGACGTGCAGGTCACCGCCGAGGCGTTCGTGCGGCTGATGGAGCGGCTGCGGGTGGGGGCGTAAGACGCTTAGCGGACCCGGGCGACCTCCAATGCCCATTCGGTGCTGCTGTGGGACAGTCGGAAGCCCAATTCGCGGTTGAGATTCAGCATCGGGACATTAGACGTGGCTGTGCTGGTTTCGATGACCTGCGCCTGGGGCAGCTCCGCCCTCACCTTCTCCAGCAGAGTGACCTTCAGCCATCGTCCCAAACCTTGCCGACGGTAGGCGGGCAAGACGGCCGTTTTGCCTTGGTTCAGCCACTTGGGACGTTGGGGTTGCCAGGTGATCCGCGTGAAGCCGACCAGTCGCCCTGAACGGCGCTCCCGGACATAGAAGGTCCAGCGCCGTGTTCCGCGCGGGGCGAGGGCCTGATCCAAGGCCCGCAGCTTCTGGGGCGTGAGGTGATGCCGTGCCACCGGGTGGTTTCCCCTGGGCGTCTCGATGTTGAGCAGCTCAGCGATTTCAGCCAAGTGGTCTTCCGGGTACGCGCCGTCCCATACCCCCAGGGTAAAGCCCTCGCGCGGGGCCTGCGCGAGGCGGGCTTGCAGAGCGGGGAGGTCGAGGGACCGCAGGTCGAGCTGTTCGGTCCGGTCCTCCAGAACGGCCCGTGCGCCCACCGCCCGCACAAAGGCTGCGCCCTCCGGGACGGCGTCGCTGGTCGTGCCCATCAACTTGCCCCGCCCGAACTCCTCCGCGGTTTCCGTCAGCGCCCCCAGCAGCGCCCGCCCGCCACCCCGCCGCCGGAACGCGGGATGAATACCGAGAAAGGCACGCATCACTTGTCCCTCCGCCGTGTCCGCGTTCCTGTTGATTCGTGCGGTGGCGTACCCGGCGGGACGCTCCCCCCAGCGGGCCAGCCAGAGCAGACCGTGGACGCCGGGGTTGAGGGCACGCCACCCTTCCAGCCGCGAAGCCACTGTGAGGACTGGATCGTCCGGACGGGCCTCCCGTGACAGCGCACCGAACACGGGAGCAAAGGGCCTGAGGTCCGCTTCCGTGACGTGCCGAACGTCCCACCGGTACCAGGAGAAGGTCACCTCCGGATGTTACCGCCGCGCCCCCGTCACCTTCGGCACGAACACGATCGCGTTGGGCACGGGCCTGCTCCAGACCGAATTGAGGTAGCCGCCCAGACCCGCGTAGCCCCCGGTCAGGTAGGCGGTGGCGCTCGAACCGCTGTCGAGCCGCACGGCGTCGCGCACTCCGGCTCCGGCCAGCGCGGCAGCGAACGCCTCGGGCGTGCCGTGGTCGAGATAGGCGATGGTGGGCTGGCCGCCCAGCACCCCGAAGGCGACCTGTCGGGTGGGCCGCCAGACGTTGGTGCGGGTGTCGAACAACTCGCGGGCGGGGTTGATCGCCACCCGGCCGCCCTGCACCAGCAGCGGCCCGGCGCTGAGGGCGTCTTGCGCGGTTTCCCAGGGGGCGTCCTGGGCCTGCCAGTTCAACGTGGCGGCCAGCGGCGCGCCCGGCGTGCGCGGCAGGAGCGGAAAGCGGGCTGGGTCGAAGGTCAGCGCCAGCGTTCCGGCGGGCGGAGTCGCGGCGCCCGTCAGCACGCGCGCCACCGTGCCGCCGCTCAGAAAGAGGGTGGTCAGGCCCGGGGCGCCCACCACCGCGCGCCCGTCTCCGACAAAGGCGGTCAGCAGCTCGGGCCGCACCCGCGCCCCCACGCTGTTCACGGTCACGCGGCCGAAGCTGCCCGCCAGCACGTAGCGCGGCCGGGGATAGCCGAACAGCGGCGTGCCCTGGGCGGTGAAGCCCACCGTGGCCCGTTTTTCCAGGCTGGGAGCCGTCATGACCCCCCCGACCGCGACCAGGTCCACCGGCAGGCTGCTCGCCGGGTCGAAGTAGCCGCCGTTCACGCCCGCCACCCCCCCGGCGCCCTTAACCAGGCTGGCGACGTCCCGCGCCGCTCCGGCGGGCGCCGTCACCACACGCGGCTGAAAGCGGGCGGGGTCGAAGCTCAGCAGGTGCAGCCCGCCGCGTGGGCGGTAGGTGACGCCCTCTGGCAATTCTTCGGGATTGATCGGTGGCGGCACGCGCGGATCAAGGTGGGTGGTCGTGTCGATCACCACCCGCTGCGGGTCGTCCAGCGTGAAAATCTCGCTGCTGCCGCCGCCCGTCCTCAGGTGCACGGTGGTCAGGGCCGCCCCGCCTGACGCACCTGGCTCGACCCGCAGCGTGTCCCCGCTCGTCAGCGTCTGCGCCGAGGCGCCCGCGCTCACGCCGGGCAACACCACGCTGAGGCCGCCCGGCTCGCGCACGACCTGATGCGCCGCCGGGCCGCTGAGTTCCAGCACCACCCGCTGAACCTCCACCGTGCGGTAGAGGGTGCGGCTGACCCGCACGGTGCCCAGGTGGGCGCTCGCGCGGAGTGGGGCCGGGGGCGGCGGCGTGGCGGGGGTCGCCGGGCTGGGCGCAGACGCCGGAGCGGCCAGCGGGGGCACCGGCTGCGGCTGCGCCGCTGGCGCCGCGCCGCCCAGGTCAGGCGAGGGCGGCAGGGTGGCGGCCGGGACCGCCGCCGGCGGCGCGAAGTCGAGCAGGTCCGGCGCGTCGATGGTGATGGGTAGCCGCAGCGCCCGCAGCGCTGTGAGCGGCACGTACAGGCTGCCGCCGACAAGTTCGGGAACCCCTAGCCCCGGCTGAGCGGGCAACGTGAAGCCCGCCGCCCGCCACCCCCGCCCCGGCGTGAAGCGCAGCTCGCGTCCGCCGTACAGCAGCCGCAGGTCCTGGGGGTCGTTGCGGACCGCCACACCGAGGCGCGGCAGCGTCCAGACCGCCAGCGCTTCTTGCCCGCTCAGCACGCGCGAGTCCACCGCCGCGCCCTGCACCGCGCCGCCAATCGCCACCGGCCGCGCTCCCGCCCCGCCCAGCAGGGCCAGCGCCACCGTCCACATCAGCCGTCTGGAACTCACGGGCGCGAGTGTACCCCCCGGCCCCCGCGCGCCGGGTGAGCGCCGCCCGCCGTCCCCGGGCCAGGGGAGGGGACAAGGCCAAACCGCCCGCGTGGGGCGGGCGGTCTGGCTCAGAGGGGAAGGGGGATCAGCGCGCGGGAGGCGTCAGGACCGTGTCGATCACGTACAGCACCCCGTTGCCCGCCGTGACAGGCTCACCGGCCGCGATGGTCGCGGAGGTGGTCGCCGTGCCGATGGTGGTGCGGTCGGGGCCGGTCGCGCGCGTCAGGGTCAGGCGCCCGGTCTCGACGCTGGTCAGCTCGGGGCTGCTCGCCAGGGCCGTCGCGGTGATGCGGCCAGGCACCACGTGGTACAGCAGCACCGCGCGCAGGCGGGCGGGGTCGGCGCCCAGGGCGGTCAGGTCAGCCGCCGGGACCTTGGCAAAGGCCTCGTTGGTGGGCGCGAAGATGGTGAATTCGCCCGTGGTGAGCGTCTCGGTCAGCCCGGCGGCCTGAAGCAGCCCGGCCAGCGTGGAGAAGCGCGCGTCGGTGGCGATCAGGGTGGCGAGGTTGGTCGCGTTCGTCGCGCTGGCGGCGGTGTCTGCCGGAGCGGTCGCGGGGGCCGTGGTGGTCGTGGTGCTGGTGGTCGTCTCGGCGGTGGTGGTCGTGGCCGCCGCGTCTGCCGGAGCCGCCTCGACCGCCTCGGCGGCGGGGATGGTCAGGCCGGGGGGCAGCAGCACCTGGTTGATCACGAAGATGGTGCCGTTGCTGGGGGTCGTGACCGTCTCGGAGACGGTGGCGGTTCCCACCAGCTGGGTGTCGCCGTTGCGGCTCAGGGGGAGCGCTCCGCCCTGGACCGAGTTGAGGGTCGTGCTGGTGGCGAGCTGCTCGGCGGTCAGGCGGCCCTGGACCACGTGGTAGCTCAGCACCTGCCGCAGCACGTCGGGGTTGGCGGCCAGGTTGGCGAGCGTGGCCTCGTCGAGCGCCGCAAAAGCCTCGTTGGTGGGCGCGAAGACTGTGAACTCGCCCGTGGTCAGCGTCTCGGTCAGCCCGGCGTCGCTGAGCAGGTCGAGCAGCGTGCTGAAGCGCGCGTCGGCCACGATCACGTCGTACAGGGTGTTGGTCGCCACGGTCACGGTTTCGGTGGTGGCGGCGGTGTCGGTCGCGGTCGTCTCGGTGGTCGTCGCCGTGTCGGTCGCGGCCGCTTCCGTCGTGGCGGTCTCGGTGGTCGTCGCCGTCTCGGTGGTGGTCGTGGTGGTCGTCGTCGTCGTGGTGGTGCCGCTCAGGGGCGTCGCCGGGATGCTGCGGATGTCAAAGGCGACCGCCGCTGCGGGAGCCGGGGTGCTGGCCGCCGGCGCAGCGGGCGCCGGGGTCGCCGCCGCAGGCGCCGGTGCCGGAGCGGGGGTGGCCGCCGCCATCGGGGGCATCAGGACCGTGTCGATCACGTGGATCACGCCGTTGCAGGCCGCCACGTCGGCGCGGGTCACGTTGGCCCCGCCCACGGTGACGCGGCTGCCGCTGACGGTCACCGTGACGTTGGCGCCCTGGGCGGTCTTCGCGCTGCGCAGGCTGCGGACCTGCTGCGAGGAGACCTTGCCCGGCACGACGTGGTACAGCAAGACGCTGCGCAGCATCTCCTCGTCGTTGAGCACCATCGCGAGCTGGTCGCTGGGCAGCTTGGCGAAAGCGGCGTTGGTCGGCGCGAACACCGTGTACTGCCCGCTGGCGAGCGTCTCGGTCAGGCCCGCCGCCTGCACGGCGGTGAGCAGGGTGCTGAACTGGGCGTCGTTCGCCACGATCTGCGCGATGGTCTGGCAGGCGGCCGTGGCAGGACGGGCCGCAGGCGCACCGGCGCCGCCCGCCAGGGCAGGGGTGGCGAGCAGCAGGCTGAGCGTGATCAAGCTGGTTTGCTTCTTCATGAAATCACCTCGGAAAGAACTTTGGATTGAACGGTCCGCCTTCCAATTTTCACCACGGGGCTGCAAAACGCAACTTCCGCCCCCTTTTTCCCAGAAGGTCTAAACCAAAGGGCGGCCACATTTGGCGGTCCACTCATAGTTTACTCACAGAGCCTTGGGGGCGGTCTGGGCCTCCACCTGCTGGCGCAGGGCCAAGGAGAAGAGGCGCGCAAAGTGGGCCAAAAAGGCCAGGAAGTGGGGAGGGCGCATCTTCCCCGCTTCTCCTGGCCCCTGCCCTCAGGTCAGCGCCCGAAGTATTCCGGCAGGTCGGCTTCGGTGATCAGCACCTCGCGCGGCTTGCTGCCCTGGTGCTTGGAGACGATGCCCATCGCTTCGAGCATGTCCATCAGCTTGCCCGCGCGGGCATGCCCCACCGAGAGCCGCCGTTGCAGGCGCGAGACGCTGCCCTGCCCCTCCTCGATGCAGATCAAGGCGGCCTGGCGCAGGTGGGGATCGGAGAAGTCCATGTTGCCCTTGTCGAGGCTGGAGCCGCCTGCCTCGACCGCGCCGTCGAAGTCCGGGCCGTAGGCCTCCACGAAGGCGTCGTCGAACACCTGCCGCCGCAACTCGTCGGTGATGCGCGCCGACTCGACCTCGCTGATGTACGGCCCCTGGAGCCGCAGCGGTTTGATGAGTCCCGGCTGGTAGAACAGCATGTCGCCCATGCCGGTGAGCCGCTCGGCGCCCACGCTGTCGAGGATGGTGCGCGAGTCGTGGCTGCTGGAGACCGCGAAGGCGATGCGGGCGGGCACGTTCACCTTGATCAGGCTGGTCAGAATGTCCACCGAGGGCCGCTGGGTGGCGAGCACCAGATGCATCCCGGTCGCGCGGGCCATCTGCGCCAGGCGCATGATCGCGGACTCGACTTCCTTGGGCGAGGTGATCATCAGGTCGGCCAGCTCGTCGATGATGATGACGAGGTGCGGCAGCTCGGTCTCGCCGACCTGGCGCATCTTGGCGTTGAACTGCTCCAGATTCTTCGCCCCGACCTGACTCATCATCTTGTAACGCCGCTCCATGTGCGCGACCGCGCCCAGCAGCACGCCCGCCGCGTCCATCGGGTTGGTCACCACCGGGCGCACCAGGTGGGGAATCCCGTCGTAGGGGGTCAGTTCCACCATCTTGGGGTCCACCATCAGGAAGCGCAGCTCGGTGGGCAGGTAGCGGTAGAGCAGCGAGGTGATCAGCGTGTTCACGCACACCGACTTGCCCGAGCCGGTGCTGCCCGCGATCAGCAGGTGGGGCATCTTGGCAAGGTCGCCCACCATCAGCTCGCCGTCGATGCTCTTGCCCAGGATGATGGGGAGCCGGGCGCGGGTGTTGCGGAAGGTCGGCGCCGCCGCCGCCTGATGAAAGGTCACCGGCTCGCGCTCGGCGTTGGGCACCTCCAGGCCGATCACGCTCTTGCCCGGCACCGGGGCCTCCACGCGCACCCCGCCCACCGCCAGCGCCCGCGCGAGGTCGTTGGAGAGCGACGCGATGCGGCTGATCTTCTCGCCGGGAGCCGGTTCGATCTCGTAGCGGGTCACGGTCGGCCCACGCGCGAAATCCACCACCCGCGCCTGAAGACCGAAGTGCCGCAGCGTCTGGTCGATCACGGCGGCCCGCTGCCGCGCCGAGACGTCGAGCTGCGCGGTGTTCACCGCCGCCACCGGCACCGGGTCGAGCAGGTCATAGCCCGGCAGCGCGAGGTCCACTGCCCCCTGGCTGGGGCGGCGGCGCTCGGGCTGGGCGCTTTCCCAGGGAGCGGCGTCCGGTTCGCTGGGGGAAGCTGGGTGGGCCTCCGGGTGGGCCGGGGCGGCGGCCTGCACGTTCCCCGTACCCAGCAGCACCTCGGGGCGTGGGGGGACCGCCGTCAGGACCGTGGTCGCGGCCGGGGAGGTGGCGGAGGAGGGGAGAGGCGCGGGCGAAGCGGTCTCTCCAGCTTCCTCTGCCGGGGGGGCCGCGCCCGTAAAGTCGAAATCCAGTTCGGGCGTGACCAGCTCGGGTGTGACCAGTTCGGGTGTGGCGGGCTGCGGGCTGGTCAGCTCGGGAGTGCCGGGAAGGGTACCGGGCACCGGGGCGGCAGCGGGCGCATGGACCGCCATCGCCTGTGCCCGCTCCAGCGCCTCTTTCTGGGCGCGGTCGAGCCGGGTGCGCCATTCGTCCTGGGCCGCCAGCGTGCTGTCGGGGTCGCCCGCCAGGGCCTCGGCCAGCGCCGCCGCGAGTTCGGTGGGGGCGCGGTCGAAGGCGGCGGCGAGGTCGGGCCAGCCAGGGTAATGGCGCTCGCGGCCCCGCCAGGTGGTGAAGTCCTCAGCCAGGTCGCGCCAGGCCTTCTCGCGCTCGCGCTGGGCCGCACGCTCGCGGGCCAGGATGCCCGCGTCGGGTTTGGCGAGGGCCTTTTCGGCCGCCTGGCGCTCGCGTTCGAGCTTGCCCGCCCGGCCCGCCAGCCGCTGGAGATCGGTCACCAGGCCCCGGCGCAGGCGCTCCACCGCCCCGCTCGCCAGGGTGCTGGGCAGCTCGACCCGCAACTCGTGGCGCCCGGCGCGCACCTCCTGCGCCAGCGCCTCGGCCTGCGCGCCCGCGTCCGGGGCCTCGGCGGCGACCGCCTCACGCAGGTCGCGCGCGGCGTGGTTCACGAAGGTCTGCGTGACCTCCTGCCAGCCGCGCAGGTCGCGCTCCAGGTGCCCCAGCCCCGCCTCGTCCAGGTTCCGCAGGTCGCGCCCGGCGGCCCGGACCTCCTCGTGCTGCCCCTTCAGGTCGCGGGCCTCGGGATAGAGCTTGCGCAGCAGTTCCAGGTCGCGGGTGTGGGCCGCGAGCGTCTGCCGCACGCCGCTTCTGGCCCGCGCCGACTCGCGGCCGTCCTGCCGGGCCTCGATGGCGCCCTGCACGGTGGTCGTGGCGCCTCCCAGCAGCACGCTGAGCTGCCGGAAGAGACCCTTGAGCAGCGTGAAGGGAGAGAGCCGCAGCATGATCTCCAGCCCCAGGGTCAGCGTGATCAGCGGGAGCAGCGCCGCCGCGAAGCTCAGCGCCCCCGTGAGCGGCTTCATCAGCGCCGCTGCCGCCTGCCCCGCCGCCCCCGGCTCGAACACCTCATGCAGCGCGAGCAGCGAGGCGACCACCAGCGCGCCGCCCAGCACCCGCCGGGTCAGGCCCGAGAGGTCGCGGCCCAGAAAGACCAGCACCCCGTAGGCCACTGGAACCACCGGCAGCAAGTACGCGCCCCAGCCCAGCGTGCCGGTCAGCGCCGCGTGCGCCTGGGCCATCAGGCCGTCTTCCGCAAACGCGAACTGCGGCTGGGCCAGCGTGATGCCCAGGAAAATTCCCAGCGCGAACAGCACCAAGCCCAGCGCCTCTCCATCGAAGCGGTTCGCGGGTGCAGCCGCCTTTGCACGAGCCTTCGCCATAGGCCGCAGTGTACCCCAGCGCTGTGCCCGCCGCTCCCGGTCGCGCCGCGCCCAGCGCAGGTTTTTGACGGCCCCCGCACGCCGCCTGCCCCTGGCCCCGATAATGCCCGTGTGGCCCTGATCCTGCCGCCCCCCCTGGTGGCCGCCCTGTGGGCGCACGCCGAGCGTGACGCGCCGCGCGAATGCGTCGGGGCGCTGGGCGGCCACCGCCACGGCGCCCAGGCCCAGGCGGCGGCCCTCTATCCCCTCCCCAACGTCGCGCCCGATCCCGAGCGCAGCTATCTGGCCGATCCGGGGCACCTGCTGCGCGCCCTGCGGGCGATGCAGCTGGGCGGCCTCACGCTGGTCGCCCTGTACCACAGCCACCCGCGCGGCCCCGCGTGGCCCAGCGACACCGACACCCGGCTGGCCGCCTACCCGGTCCCCTACCTGATCGCGGACCTGCCCACCCGGCTGCTCACCGCCTACCACCTGCCGGGGGGTGAGAGGGTCCCCCTGCATTTCCGCGATGGGTGAACCCCGCATCCACGCCCTGCACGGCTTCCTCGGCAGCGGCAAGACGACCTTCGCGCGGCGACTGGAGCGGGAGTTGCCGGGGATGCGCTTTACCAGCGACGAATGGATGGTCGCCCTGTACGGCCAGGACCCGCCCGCCGATCTCTTCCCCGTCTATCACTCTCGGGTGATGGAGCTGATGGAAACGCAGTGGGTGCGGGCGTTGGAACTGGGGGTGCCCGTCATTCTGGACCACGGCTTCTGGACGCGGGCGAGTCGGGACGCGCTGCGGGCGAGGGCGGGGGCGTTGGGCGTGCCGCTGACCTTCCACGTCCTGACCGTGCCCGATGAGGAGGCGCTTCGGCGGGTGCGGGCGCGGAACGGGCTGGAGGGGACGATGTATATCGCGGACGAGACGTACCGGCGGTTTCGGGAGCGGTTTGAGGCGATGGGGGAGGATGAGGTGGGAGTTGCGGTGGGCACGCTGTCTTGATTCAGTTTGCCCCCACCCCCAGCCCTCTCCTTCGGAGCTGTGCCAGTCCCCCACAGGGGGCAGGGGAGCAGCGCTGCGCTAGGCAGGGACACATGGACGGCGCGGGTGGGCCCTGTCTTCTGCCGGAATGCTGGATCTTGATGCGGCCCGCTCGCGGCCACCGTCTCGCTGCGCGAGCCGACGTGGTGAAGGCGGTGCGGGAGCCGCTCGCCCGCTCCTGTGCGGCGTCTGCTGTGCTCGTTGTTCAGAAGGCTCCAGCCTCTGCTTCCCCTTCTCTTGCGGTGCCCGATGTGCGGGAGGTTGTTGCCGTTAGGTGCGCTGCTTTTCTCCCTCCTTGTAGGGGACTGGCACAGCTCCGAAGGAGGGGGTGGCAAGTAACGCTCGCCGTTCCTGACACCGGCAGTTCTGGTCACAACTCCTCTACCCCAGCCGCCCCACCCGCTCCAGCAGCAGCTCAAAAAAGGCTTCGTCGTCCACTTCTACTGCCACTTCCACATTGGCGGGCTCGCCCGTCACTCCGTAGAGGTCGCACACGGTCCGGCCAAGATTCAGGCCCTCGTGCGTTTCCACCTGCACGTTCATGGGCTGCATCCGGCACAGCTTCGGGCGAATCACGGCGGCCACCGCTAGAGGGTCATGCAGCGCCCCGCCGCTCAGGCCGTAGCGTTCGCGGTAGATGCCTGCGTAGAAGGTCAGCAGTTCGGCGCTGACCCGGCCCGCCCGGTTGCCCAGCCCACGCAGCCGCTCCACCCGCTCGGGCGTGGCGACCGCCTGCATGGTGGCGTTCAGGCCGAACATCCGCACCCGCGCTCCCGAGGTCAGCACGATCTGGGCCGCGTGGGGGTCGGCCAGCGCGTTGAACTCGGCCGAAGGCGTCCTGTTCCCCTCCCCCGTGCTGCCGCCCATCCACACGACCTCGCGCACCTTCCCCGGCAGGTCGGGGGCCAGCCGGAAGGCGAGGGCCACGTTCGTCAGCGGCCCGGTCGCCACCAGCGTGATCTCGCCGGGCCGTTCGCGCACCGTCCGCACGATGAAGTTCACGGCATGCTCCGTCTCCGGCTCCCGTACTGGTTCCGGCAGGTCGGCGGCGGGCAGGCCCGTCTCGCCGTGGACGTTGGCCGCCGTCACCAGTTCGCGCAGCAGCGGGCGGTCGGCTCCTGCATAGATAGGCACGTCGGCCCCGGCCAGCGCTAGCGTCACCCCGGCGTTGCGGGTCGTCCGGTCCAGCCCCACGTTGCCGTGTACGGTGGTCAGGGCCAGCACCTCCAGGTCCTCCGGGCTGGCGAAGGCGAGCAGCCACGCGATGGCGTCGTCGAGGCCGGGGTCACCGTCGAGAATCACGGGCAGGGAAGTGGGCATGGAGCGAGTCTAGGGCCAAAGAGAAGCGGCCCGCCCCCCACCGGAGACAGGCCGCCACGGGGCTGGAGTTACTTCCCGACAAACACCGCCGTCGTCAGCGCGGGAACGTTCAGTGTGCCCCCCTGCGCCTTCGCGCCGCGCACGACCGGGTCGCTAGACTTCGCCAGGACCGGGTGCAGGTCGAGTTTCAGATTCCGCAGGCTGGCGTCCGTGAAGTTCACGGTCTGGCCGCTCCCGTTGAACACCACCACGATGTCCTTGTACGGCTGGCCCTGGCCAGGCTGCCCGCTGAGCTTCATCACGATCACGCCGGGCGTCTGCTTCGGCCCCGTGTTCAGGAAGGTCAGCGTCTGGGACACCTGCGCGGCCGTCTCCAGCCGGAAGAGTTTGGAACTGGCGCGAATCTGGAGCGTTTCGCGGAAGTGGTCGGTGGCACGGGTGGCGTCGGCGGGGGTGGTCTTCAGGCTGGCGTCTCCCAGCAGCGTGCGGTAGAGCGGCCAGTTGCCCTCGTTCTTCTCGGCAGGCGGCAGGCCCCGGCCAAAGCCGTTGTCGCGGCCCGTCCAGTCGATGGCGTTGAACCAGTCGCCGCTGTTGTACGAGTCGCCGTCAAAGCTCTTGCTCCGCAGCCGTTCCTCGCCCGCGTGGAAGAAGGGGATGCCCTGCCCCAACCCGATCACACTCATGGCGAGGTTGTTCATGCGGACGCGCTGCGCGGTCGTTGCCGTGCGCGGCGCCTTGAGCAGCACGGCGTCCCAGAGGGTCTGGTTGTCGTGCGCCGAGGCGTAGTTGATCGTCTCGCGGGGGCTGGCCGCGTACCCGGCGGGCGCCCCGTTGTAGGAGAGGTCCTTGCCCGCGACCGCCACGCCCGCCGCGTTCGTCAGGCGGTAGTCGCGCAGGTTCCCGGTCAGGCCAATTCGCACAAGGTCGGCCAGTGCGAGTGCCCGCGCCCGGTCGGTGTTCTGCGCCTGACCGTTGGGCAGGGTGAAGAGGCCGGTGGCGAAGCCCTGGTCCTGAAGCCCCCCGAAGGGGTTCCCGCCCCGCACCGCGTCCCGGATGCGGTCGTTGAAGGTGCCGATGCCCTGGCCGTAGAGGTTGAGCTGGGTGGCGTTCACGCCCCGCTTGTTCTTCTCGACCTCCCCGAAGTCCCAGCCCTCGCCGTAGACGTAGATCTTCTTGCCGTCCACGCCGTCCTTTTGCACGGTCAGGCTGTCGAGCGCCCGGCGGACGTTCTGCATGTTGACGAGCATGTGGTGCCCCATCAGGTCGAAGCGGAAGCCGTCCACCTTGTATTGCCGCGCCCAGGTCAGCAGCGAGTCGATGGTCAGCTTTTCCATCATCCGGTGCTCGGAGGCGGTGTTCGCGCAGCAGGTGCTGGTTTCCACCGCGCCGTCGAGATTGAGGCGGTGGTAGTAGCCCGGCACGATCTTGTCCAGCACGCTGCGCTCGGCCTGCCCCGCCGCGTTCGTGTGGTTGTAGACCACGTCCTGCACGACGCGCAGCCCGGCCCCGTTCAGCGCCGCGACCATCTGCCGGTATTCCAGCGTCCGCTGCGCCGGGTTCACCGCGTAGCTGCCTTCCGGCACGGTGTAGTGGTGGGGGTCGTAGCCCCAGTTGAAGCCGTCGGCGTCGCGGGTGGCGTTCACGCGCTTCTGCTGCTCGTCGCTGTTGGCGGGCAGTTTGGCGAGGTCGGCGGGGTTGGGCGCCTTCCACTCCGCCTTGTTCTCGTTGATGGTGGCGATGTCAAAGGTGGGCAGGAGGTGGACGGCCTTCAGTCCCGCGTCCGCGAGCGACTTCAGGTGCTTCATGCCCGCGCTGCCGCCCTGGGTGAAGGCGAGGTACGTCCCGCGCTGTGCGGCGGGCACCGTCTGGTCCAATACGCTGAAATCCCGCACGTGCAGCTCGTAGAGGCTAAGGTCGGAGACGCTCGCCAGTTCGGGCTTCTTGAGATTGTCCCAGCCCTTCGGCTTCATGGCCGCGTCGTTCAGGTCCGCGATGATGCCGCGCGTGGAGTTCAGGCTCAGCGCCACTGCGTAAGGGTCGGTGACGAGGTTGGTTTCCACTTTCCCCGTGCTCGGCGCGAAGACGCGGACCTCGTAGCGGTAGCCCAGGCCCTTCCAGCTCGGCTCGCCCGTCACGCTCCAGACGCCCTTCGCGTCGCGGGTCAGGGCGACGGTGCGCTCACCGCTGCCGTCCGCGTTGGAGAGCCTCAGCTTCACGTCCTGCGCGGTGGGTACCCACAGGCGCAGGGTGGGGCGGCCATTCGCCCAGGTCACGCCGAGGGGACCGTCGTAGGCGTAAAGGGCGTCCAACGCCCGGGCAGGCTGCACGCCGGTTGCCCCCAGCAGGGTCCCGTCGGGCAGGGCGCTGCTCACGGCGAGCTGGCCGCGCAGGGCGGCGCCGATTCGGGCACGGTCCTCCTCGCGGACCCGCAGCAGGGCGTAATTCGCCAAGTGGGGCGTTTGGGCACGTTGCGCGGCGGTCAAGCCACCCTCGACTGGCAGCAACGTCAGCGTGTCGCCGCCCTCCACGCCCGCCGGGGTGAGCTTCAGGGCGGCGGTGGGCGAGGTATGCAGGGTCAGCGCCGCGCCGGGCTGCACCATCTCGGGCCGCACCGCCACGAGGTCCGCGCCCACCATGATCGCCTGCTGCTTGGTCAGGTCGCCCACCGTGCGGACACTGGTGTCGGGGCGGGTGGTGTAGACCTCGGCCTTGCCGCTCACGACCCAGGCCTGGTTCCCGGCCGTCTGCGCGAGGCTCTGGTCGGGGCCGGGGTCCTTCTCGTCGCCCTTGTGCACGATGAAGTTCAGTTTCTGCCAGCCGTCTTTCACGGGCACGTCCCAGTACACGCCGAAGGCGTTCTTGCCCGTCTGCGCCAGCGGCTGCGCCCACTCGGTCGGGGTCTTGGCGCCCTCCCAGACGTGCAGGCCCCAGCCCGCGTAGTTGCCGTCGGGGCGGTAGTAGTTGATGCGGGCGCTTCCGGCGGGGACGGGCGCTTCTTGCGAGACATACGCCAGCTCCGCCTTGCCGCTCTGGATCAGCACCTCGCGGCCCTGGGTGGGGTCGGCGAAGAGGTCGGGGCCGGGGTCCTTGTCGTCACCCTTGTGGACGATCAACCCGACTTTCTTCGCCCCGGCCTTCAGCGGCACGTCCCAGTAGACGCCGCCCGCGTCCTGTCCGGTGGGGGGGAGGGGCTTGGCCCAGTCGACCTGGGCGGTGGTGTCCTCCCAGGTGTGCAGGCCCCAGCCCGCGTACTGGCCGTCGGGCCGCAGGTAGCGCACGCGCAGGACGTTTTCGGGGATGGGGGTCTGCGCGGCGGGCGCCGGGGCCGGGGTGGTGGGAGCCGCCTGGGCCAGCAGCGGCGCCGGGCGGCCCTGAAGAAGCTGCGGAGCTTGCGCCAGCGCCGGGGCCGACAGTGCGGCCGTCAGAAGGATCAGCAGTCGGTTCATGGGTGAGGCCGATTGTAGCCGCCCCGGCGCCCGGTCACTCCCCGGTCCGCACGCGGTAGCTGCGCGGCGGCTGGCCGCCCCCGGCGGGTTCGTTCAGCAGGTTGAAGGTGCCGCGCGTGAAGTGCGTCACCGCGCCGCCCAGGCTCTCGGCCAGGGTCACCGGGCGGTCGGGCGCGCTGATCTCCAGGCTGCGGCGCAGCAGGTCCAGGCCCGGGGCGTCCAGCAGGGCGATGGGGTCGCTGCTCGCCCGCAGGCCGCCCACCACGTCCAGCAGGCCCAGCAAGGTGCCGCGTTCCTCGTCGCCCAGCAGGCTGCGTTCGCGCCGGGCGATCATCACGTCGGGGTCAGGCTGATACCAGGCGTGCTGGTACCAGCGCGAGAGGGCGGTGTGGACCGCGTTGCGCGCGCTCGGCCCGGTGGCGTCGCCCAGCCACAGCCGCCGCGACTCGTCGTCCCAGAGGGGCGCCACGTCCGGTCCGGTCCGCATCGCGTCCACCAGCCCGATGCTGGAGGCCAGCGGGGCGCCGCAGCCCAGCAGGAAGGTGTCCTCGCCCGCGCCGTCGCGCAGCGCCTGGAGGCCCTGGCGGTATGCCTGCGCCCGGCCCACGCCGGGATTGTGCCGCACGCCGGGGAGCGCCGCCCCGTACAGAAAGTCGAGCTTGAGGTAGGGGTAGCCCCAGCCGCGCACGGTGGCCGTCAGCTCGCGCAGCCAGTCCAGCACCTCCGGGCGGGTGGTGTCCAGCGCGAAGTACGGCCCGCCCCAGTTGTGCCCGACCGGAAGGGGCGAGCCGCCTTCGCCGCGCAGCATCCAGTCCGGGTGGTCGCGGAAGAGGCGCGAGGTCGGCCCCGCCAGAAAGGGCGCCAGCCACAGCCCCGGCGTGAAGCCCAGGTCCGAGAGGGGCGCGGGCAGGTCGCGGGCGTGGCCGCCGAAGTGCGCGCCCGGCTCCAGCCAGTCGCCCAGGTCGGCCTGAAAGCCGTCGTCGAGCTGGAACACGTCGAAGGGGAGGGTCAGCTCGCGGGCCAGCCGGGCATTGTCCAGCACCGCGTCCAGCGTCACGTCGCGGTAGTAGGAGTACCAACTGCACCACACCCGCAGCGGGGCGGGCGTCCGCGCGTGCATGTTCGCTCCCAGCCGGGCGCTCAGCCGCTCCACGGTGGCGATCACGTCGGCCGTCTCCTCCCAGGCGACCTCGACGGGCGGGCCTTCCAGGGTGCAGGTCACGCGCACCTGCTCGCCGCGGGCGCAGGCCTCCCAGTGGGTGAAGGTGCGTGTGGCGTCCAGCGCGCAGCCGACCCAGCCGCCGCCGTCCGGGCGAATGAGCGCCAGCAGCGTGTGACTTCGCCACACCCCCGCCTCGCCGCTGGGCAAGAAGGCCGGGTCGTGCCCCTGCTGATGGCGCCAGGGCATCAGCGGCACAGCCTGTCGCTCGGTGAGGGGCCGCAATTCGGCCTCGCTCCACGACTGGTAACCGCTGACCAGAACGCGCACTTGGGCGGGGGAGACGTTCAGCGTCCATTCGGGCATGTCTCCCAGCCTTCCATATCGGGGGCCGGGTGAATGCCAGTTCACACCGGGCACACGCGCCCGGCCCCGGCCCGGCCTAGGGTGCCCCCATGACCGGACGCCGCAGCGACGAACAGCCCGACCTCCCGCAGGCCCAGCGCAGCACCGACTCCCAGAGCGCCACTGAATCGCCCTATCCGACGCCGCAGCAGGCCAGCGTGGTGCAAGACAGTCCCGGCAACCCCGACATCGGTGTCGAGGAAAGCGGCGGCCTCGACGAGCAGGGCAACCACAAGGGCGAGGACGACCTGGTGAGCGGCGCGGGCGAGTAACCCCACACCGACGGGAAAGCGCCCCGCACGGCTCAGGTGCGGGGCGTTTCGGTTTGCTGTCCTGCTGGCTGCTGGCCGCTCGCTCAGCGCACGTCCATCAGTTCCACGTCGAAGATCAACGTGGCGTTGGGCGGAATCACGCCGGGCACGCCCGCGGCGCCGTAGGCGAGGTGGCCGGGAATGGTGAGCCGCGCCTTGTCGCCCACCCGCAGGCCCGCGAGGCCCTGGTCCCAGCCGGGAATCACGTAGCCCACGCCCAGCGGAAACTCGATAGGTTCGCCCCGGTCGCGGCTGGAGTCGAACTTCTGGCCGCCCTCCAGGGTGCCGGTGTAGTGGACGCGCACCATCTTTCCGGCCTGGGCGGGCGTGCCCTGGCCCTCGTGGTATTTCTCGACGATCAGCTCCTGGGAGGTCATGCGCGTCAGGGTAAGGCCGCCTGCCGCTCTTTCCCCCCGAGTCTGAAGCGGTCATGAAGGGAGGCCTGGCCCGCCTGCTACCATGCGCCGCGTGACGCCCGCCGCCCCTCCCGCTTCTCCCGGCGGGTTCCCTTTCTTCTGGCGCGTGTGGGTGCTGGGCGCGCTGCTGCCGGTGTGGGTGCTAACCACCTTCGTCGCCACCTTCGCGCGGGTGGACGGCGACTCGATGCAGCCGACCCTGGAGAGCGGCGACCTGCTGCTGCTGCTCAAGTATCCCCGCTGGCTGCGCGCCTGGGGCCTGCCCACGGCGTACCCGCAGCGCGGCGACCTGCTGATCTTCAAGGCCCCGGCGGACAGCCCCTACAGCTACGAGACGTTTCTGGGCGTGCGCCACCGCCCCTACAACGTCAAGCGCGTGCTGGCCCTGCCGGGCGAGACGGTCGCCATCGAGCAGGGGCGGGTGGTCGTGAACGGGCGGGCGCTGGCCGAGAGCTACGCGAATGACGGCGTGCTGAGTGACCAGCCGCCGCTGCGGGTGCCGGCCGGCAAGGTCTGGGTGCTGGGCGACAACCGCCTGATCGGGGAGAGCCTCGACTCGCGCGCCTACGGCCCGGTGGCCCTGCGCGACGCGGCGGGTCCGGCGAACCTGCGGCTGTGGCCCCATCCGGGGCTGGTGGGCGGGGAAGCCGTGAGCTTAGGCCCCTGAGCGCGGGCGGCTCGCCCGGGTTCCCGCTCGCCTCGCCTACGGCCCGGCGCCTTCTTCTGCCGGCAAGCGCTCGCCCGCCCGCACCGGCTCCGGGAGCCAGTTCTCGCGCGGGGGGAGGGGACAGATCCAGCCGTCCGCGTAGGCGCAGTAGGGGTGGTAGGCCAGGTTGAAATCCAGACTCACGCGCAGCCCCTGCGGCGTCCGGGCCAGCGGCGCGTCGAGGTAACGCCCGGCCCCGTAGGTCTCCTGCCCGCTGGTGCCGTCGCGGAAGGGCACGAAGACCCGCGCCGGGGTCTCGTCGCCGGGAGGGGCGTAGAGGGTCAGCGCGTGTGGGCCGCCCGGCAGCTCCAGCGTCACCGTGCCGAAGCGGGCCATCGGGCGGGCCTCGCCCGTGTTGGTCGCCAGGGGGACCTCGCCGCCGTCTCCCGGCGCCACGGGCAGCACGAAGGCCCAGCCGGGGTCGGGCGCGAAGTAGCTCAGGCCGTGAAAGTCGCCCAGCGCGCCTGCCGGGACCGGCCCCTTTCCCGCCGCGAAATGCTCATCCTTGCGGCGCCGGAAGTCGAGCAGGGCTTCGGTCCAGGCCGCGTCCCCGCTCACCAGTCCACCCGCAGCCGCTCGCCCGCGTACTCCACGATGTCCCCGCGCCGCAGCTTCTTGCGCCGCCGCGTCTCGATCTCCCCGTTGAGCCGCACCTCGCCGCCCTGCACCCGGAACTTGGCCTCGCCGCCGGTTTCGACCAGGCCGCGCAACTTCAGAAAGTCCTGAAGGTCGATGGTGTCGCGCTCGTCGGGGGAAGGCCGTGCGTTCTGGGTCATGGGGGCAGGGTACACCGGGGGTCGGCACAGCCGCGTCAGGGGGCGGCCCTCCGGCGGGGAGGCAGGCCAGGCTCCAGCGGATACGGTCACGCCTCCGGGACGGGGTTCGGCGCCTCGCCGGGGGTGAGCCACGTCTGCGCCCAGACGTCGAGGTGCCGCAGCACCCCCCCGAGCGCGCGGCCCTTGGCGGTGAGGTGGTACGTGATGCGCACGGGCGTCTCGGGCGTGACGGTGCGCGTCAGCAGGCCCTCGGCCTCGAACTCCTTGAGCCGCTCGCTGAGCAGGCGCCCGCTGAGGCCGGGCACCGCCGCCGCGAGTTCCGAAAAGCGGGTGCGCCCATGAAACAGCGAAAAGAGGATGGCCCCCGTCCACCGCTTGCCCACCAGATCGGTGGCGTGATGAAAGGCCGCGCTGAAAGGGTCGCCGGAGGCTCTGGACATGCCCCCAGTCTAGTCTCCCAGTTACGGAAAATAAGCAGGTTGACAAAAGTAACTGCCTCCGTCTATGGTGGTTACGAAAAGTAAGTTGCTCTCCCTCATCTGTCAGGAGGTCCCATATGACGCCCGTCCCTGCCAGCCGCGCCCTTCCCGCTCTCGTCCGCAACGGCGTGCTCGCCGCTCTGGCGGCCAGTGCGCTCACGCTCGCCGTCTTGCTGGGGGCCACGGGAGTGGGCGTGCCCCTGGGGGTCTCCGGCCCCGGCGAGACCGTGCTGGAGATCGGCGCTGCCCTGGTGGTGACCGCCTGTGTGGCGGGGGCGCTCGGGGCCACGCTGGTGCTGGCCGCCCTGAACGCCTTCGCCCGGCACCCGCGCCGCAGCTTCGAGGTCAGCGCCCTGGCCGTGCTGGCCCTGTCGCTGATGCCGCTGCTCGCCGGGGACCTGCCCGCCGCCACCGCCGTCTCCCTCGGCGCGATGCATCTGGTCGCGGCGGCGGCCACCATGGCGCTGCTGCGTCCGGTGGCGAGGCGGTCGCGGTGAACGTGCTGCTGCTGGGCGCGACTGGCCAGCTGGGTCGCCCGCTGTTGCGCCAGGCCCTCGCCGCCGGGCACGGGGTCAGCGCGTTCGTGCGGCGGCCCGAGAGGCTGGACCTGGCCCACCCCCGCCTGCGGGCCGTGCGGGGCGACGCGCTCGACCCGGCGGGGGTCGCCGCCGCGCTGCCCGGCCACGACGCGGTGCTGAGTACGCTCGGCGGGTCGCCGGACGTGGTGACGCAGGGGGCGCGGCACCTCGTCGCCGCCATGCAGGGAAGCGCGGTGCGGCGGCTGATCGCCGTCGCGGCGGCGGGCATCCTGCCGCTGGACGACCGGACCCTCGTGCGCGACCTGCCCACCTTCCCGGCCGGCTTCCGCGAAGTCTCCGCCGCGCACCTGCGAGCTTACGAGCTGCTGGTCGCCTCGGACCTGGAATGGACCCTGCTGTGCCCGCCCGCGTTGGTCGGCGGCGCCCTGACGGGCCGCTACCGGGTGCAGGCGGAACACGCCCTCAGCGACGCGCGGACCGTCTCCACGGAGGACGCCGCGCATTTCATCCTCGGGGAACTGACGGCGCCCCGCTTCGTGCGGATGCGCGTCGCTATCGCGTCTTGACCCTGGCCCCGGGCGGGGAAGCACAGGACCGGGCCGGTGGCTGGACCGTCCGCACCACCTGGCCACCCGGTTCCCTCACAGCGCCGCAAGAGACAGGAAAAAAGACCCCCCTCGACCAGGGGTGAGGGGTCCAGAGGGGGACCCGCAGCGCCTGGGGACAGGGGGCGTCTTCCCGGCGGGTCTCAGGCCTGCGTCCGGCGCCCTAGGGTCTGTACTGCGCCCCGAAGAGCCGCAGGTCCGCGTCGTCCACCCGGCGGTCCTGGTTGAGGTCGCCCACCGTGGCGTCCGGCTTGCCGTAGCTGTTCATCAGCAGGGCGAGGTCGGTCAGGTCGATCACGCCGTCGCCGTTGAGGTCGGCGCCGCTGAGGCGGGCGCGGGCGGCGGCGGGGGTCCAGTCTTTCAGGCCCAGTTCGCGGGTCAGCTCGGCGCGCAGGGCGGCCTCCAGCGCGAGGGGTCCCTGCGGATTGAACTCGATGCGGCGCTCGCCCCCCACGTTCAGGGTTCGGGCCGCCACGTCGGGGTTGAAGGGGACCGCGTTCGCGCCGCTGCCGCCCAGAAAGAGCAGCGGGCCGCCGCTGGTGTCCAGCGTGACGGGGTTCTCGGGCGTGCCCAGCGCGGCCAGCACCTGCTGCACCGCCCGCGTCATCTCGGCGCCCTGGGGCCGCAGCTTGACGCTGGCCGCGTGGGCAGTTCCTCCCAGCAGCAGCGCCAGGGCGAGCGCGGCGCCGCGTTTCAGGCCGTTCACTGGGCCGCCCTCGCCGCCCGCAGCGCGTCGCGGAATTTGACGGGATCGCTCTCGATGGGATCGGGGTCGGTCGGGGTGGGTGTGGCAACGGCAGCAGCGGGCGCCGTCGCTGGGGCCGTTGGAGGGGGGGTCGTGGAAGGGGAAGAGGCCGTTCCCGCCGCGCCCCCCGTGGGTGCCGCCGGGGTTCCTGTCGCGGCGCCTGTGGTTCCCGTGCCCGTTGTGCCGCTGCCCAGAGCTGCTGGGGGGGTGCCCGCCGTGCCGGTTCCAGCGGTGTCCGTTCCGCTCGTTCCTGCGCCGCTCGCCCCGGCCGTGGCCGTGCCCGCCGTACCTGGGGTCGCCGGAGCGGTGGCTGTTGCGGCAGCCGGGGTGCCTGTTGTTGGGGAATTGGCCGCCGGGGTGGCCGCGCCAGGGCGCGTGACCCGGCCATTCTCGATGGGGTAAAAGCCCTGCGAGAAGCCCACGACCGGGCTGTCCAGGCGGCGGCTGTACAGCAGCCAGAAAGCTTCCTGCCCGGCCCGCAACTCCGGCAGACCGTCAACCCCAGCGAGCAGGTACAGCGCGGGTTTGCCCTCGCGCTGCGGCAGGCTGGCAGGGTCCCCGGCGATGGTCTCGGTGACAGTCAGCGGGTACACCGTCCAGGTCACGCCCGCCTCCTGCACGCTGGTCGCCGTGCCCAGGGTGGCGCGCACGATCACGTCCGCCTTCTTCGCCTGCTGGGTCAGGGTCAGCGGCGGCGCGGTCGTCGCCCCGGCGGGGAAGGGGGCCGTCCCCAGCGCCAGCGCCGTGAGCAGCGTCAGCGCACGCCTCACGGGCTGCCTCCCCCGGGCGGGGTTGCCGGTGGGGGCGGGTTGGGGATCACCGGCGAGGGCGGAGCGGCGGGCGGGTCTTGGTTGCCGCCGGGGGGTGGCGTGGGAGCTGCGGGGGTGGCCGGAGCCGCCGGAGTGGTCGTCGTGGGCGTCGTCGGCGTGGCCGGGCTTGCGGTGGCCGGGTTGGGAGTCGCCGGAGTCGCCGCAGGTCTGGCCGCTTCCGGCAGCTTGACCTCGGCCAGCAGCTTGCCCGCGCCGTCGCGGGCCTCGAAGGCAAAGCGGGTGGTGTCGAGCTTGACCACCTTTTGCGGCTTCAGGCTGACCAGCGCCACCCGCGCGCCGCTGCGGGGCACCGCCTTGAAGCCCACGTCCACCGTCAGGGTGCGGCCCGCGAGCTTCCAGAACAGCACGCCGCCCGCCTCGGCCGCTTGCACGCGGGTGACAGTCACGCCTTCGGGCAGGTCCCAGGTCATCCGCGCGGCGCGCACGGCCCGGGGCGCGGTGATGTTGAGCGGAATGCGCGTTTCGCCGCGAATCTCGCCTGCCGGAAGCTGGGGCTTTAAAGCCAGCGGCGGCAGCTCGTTCACGTTCAGGGTGTAGCTCTGCACCTTGCTGCTCAGGTTGGCGTCGGAACTCTCCAGCGTAAAGGTATAGGCCCCGGTCTTGGTCGGCGTGCCCGAGAGCCGCAGGTTGCGCAGGGTCAGGCCCGGCGGCAGGCTGCCCGACCCCACCCGCACCGTGTACGGCCCCGCGCCGCCCGCGACCGTGATCGGCGCCTCGTAGGTTTCCGCGAGATAGGCGACCGGCAGGGTCGTCGTGGTGAAGTACAGGGCGTCGCGGTTGCCCGTGGTCCCGGTCGTGCCGGGCGTGCTGCCGCAGGCCGTCAGCAGCGCGCCGCACGCCAGCCAGGCCCACCCGGAGGTGACGGTGACTTTTCGCATGGGCGCAGTGTAACGGCGGGGGATGAGGAGGTCTGGGGGCCGCCTTCAGATTCGGGCGTCTGGGGCGGGTCGCTGGAAGGCCGTCGCCAGCGATCAGGCGCCAGTTGCCACACCCCCCCGGGCGCGCGGGCTTCTTTCATCTCTGGACTTGCCAGAACAGTGCCGGACTGGAGAAGAACTTGGAGGCGCGGAGCAAAACGCAGCGTGCCGGAACAGAAGCCTTCACCGTTCCGCCGGGCCGATTTGCCGCCCAGTTCGCGGCGCTAGACTTCCTTCCATGACGACCACCGCACCGCTTCCCGCCCTGCCCGCCCCCGGCGACCGGCTGGGCCGCTACACCGTCGAGCGCGTGGAGACCCTGCCCGAGATGCAGGGCACCCTGGTCCTGCTGCGCCACGAGCTGGGCGCCCGGCACGCCCACGTCTCGCGCGACGACGACAACCTCGCCTTCGGGGTGACCTTCCCGACCGTGCCCAAGGACTCGACCGGCGTGGCCCATATCCTCGAGCACGTCGTGCTGATGGGCAGCCAGAAGTACCCGGTGGCCGATCCCTTCTTCGCCATGCTCCCGAGGTCGCTGAACACCTTCATGAACGCGATGACCGCGAGCGACTGGACGACCTACCCCTTTTCCACCCGCAACGAGCAGGACTACTTCAACCTGCTGGGCGTGTACCTCGACGCGACCTTCTTTCCGCTGATGCGCTACGAGAGCTTCCGGCAAGACGGCCACCGCTTCGAGTTCGAGACGCCCGACGACCCGACCACGCCGCTGAAGCTCCAGGGCGTCGTGTACAACGAGATGAAAGGCGCCATGGCCTCGCCGGGGTCGGTGATGTGGCGCGCGTTCGGCCAGGCGCTGTACCCGGACCTGACCTATGCCAACAACTC
Source organism: Deinococcus budaensis (assembly GCF_014201885.1). NCBI lineage: Bacteria > Thermotogati > Deinococcota > Deinococci > Deinococcales > Deinococcaceae > Deinococcus > Deinococcus budaensis. The sequence continues at coordinate 43,224 of NZ_JACHFN010000012.1, forward strand.
CGGCGGCTCGCCTTCCGCGATTCCCGACCTGACTTACGAGGACCTGCGCGCCTTTCACGCGGCGCACTACCACCCCAGCAACGCCCTGTTCTACACCTACGGGCGGCTCGATTTGAGGCGCGTGCTGGACGAGATCGAATCGCACGTGATGGCGCGCTTCAGCCCCCAGACGCTCGACGTGAGCATTCCCGACCAGCCCAGCTTCACCGCGCCGCGCCGGATGGACGTGACCTATCCCGGCACCGACGTGGAGCGCGGCGGACAGGTCAGCGTGGCCTGGAAACTCGGCCCCACCACCGACCCCGACCACAACCTGCGCTGGAGCGTGCTGGGCGACGTGCTGCTGGGCAACCCCGCCGCGCCGCTGACCCGCCCCTTGATCGAGTCGGGGCTGGGCAGCGCGCTGGCCGACCTCAGCGGTTACCGCGACGACTTCCGCGAGGGCGCCTTTGCCGCCGGCCTCAAGGGCCTCAGCGCCGGGCGGGCCGATGAGGTGCAGGCGCTGGTGCTGGACACGCTCGCCAGCATCGTCCGGGAGGGCATCGACCCCGCGCTGATCGAAAGCAGCCTGCACCAGTTCGAGATCGGGCAGCGCGAGGTCTCCAACAGCGGTTACCCCTACGGCCTGCAAGTCATGTTCCGGCTGCTGGGGCCGTGGCTTTACGGCGGCGACCCGGTGACGGGCCTGCGGCTGGAGGCCGAGCTTTCGCGGCTGCGCGAGGGCCTCGCGGCGGGGCAGGTCTTCGAGCCGATGATTCAGCGGGAACTGCTGGACAACCCCCACCGGGTCACGCTGGTGCTGGCCCCCGACCCCGAGCTGGTCGCCCGCACCGAGCAGAGCGAGCGTGAACTGGTCGAGCGCCTGAGTGCGGGCTTCACCGACGAGGACCGCGCCCGCATCGTGGCCGAGAGCCTGCGCCTTCAGGAGCTTCAGGCCCAGGAGTCGGACCCGGGCGTGCTGCCCACCCTGACCCTGGCCGACGTGCCCCCCACCGTGCTGCGGGTGCCGTACACCACCGAGCAGGTGGGCCGCGCCGTGATCGGCCGGGTGCCGCAGCCCACCGGGGGCCTGACCTACCTCGACGTGCAGGTGCGGCTGCCCGAACTGCCTGCGGAGCTGCTGGACACCCTGCCGCTGTACGCCTACGCGGTCACCCGCAGCGGGGCCGCCGGGCAGGACTACCTCGCGCTGGCCCGCCGCATCGAGGCCGTGACGGGCGGCGTGAGCGCCAGCGTCGGGGTGGGCGGTCAGCCGGACGATCTGGAGGCCCTGCGGCTCTCGGTCACCTTCAGCGGCAAGGCGCTGGCCCGCAACGGGGAGGCGCTGGTGGGGGTGCTGCGCGACATCCTGGCCGCGCCCGAGTTCACCCGCGAGCGGCTGGAGCAGCTGCTCAAGCAGCGCCTGGCAGGCCTCAAGGCCAGCGTGGTCAGTTCGGGCAACGCCTACGCCGAGCGCCTGGCCGCCGCGCAGGTCAGCCCGGCAGGGTTTATCGAGGAACACCTCGGGGGCCTGACCGCGCTGGAACACCTCAAGGGGATCGTCGAGGGGGACGGCGGCCTGGACGCCCTGCTGGAGCGCCTGAACCGCGTCCGCGACCTGCTGCTGGGAGGCCAGCCGCTGCTGTGCCTCACCGCGACCCCGGACGACCTGGGCCTCGACCTGACGCCCATCACGGGCCGCTTCACGGGCGAGACTCCGGTCGGTCGCCCCGCGCCCCAGACCCTCCCGGCCGTGCCGCAGGCGCGCGTCACCGACTCGCCGGTCGCCTTCAACGCGGTCGCCTTCCGCACCGTGCCGTACACCCACCCCGACAGCCCGGCGCTGCTGGTGCTCTCGCGCCTGCTGCGCAGCGAGTACCTGCTGGCCGAGATTCGCGAGAAGGGCGGGGCCTACGGCGGCGGCGCGGCCTTCGATGCCCGTGCGGGCGTCTTCAGCCTCTCCTCGTACCGCGATCCGCACATCACCCGCACCTACGAGGTGTTCCGGAACGCCCGCGCTTTCCTCGACACGGGGCTGGGCGAGCGCGAGGTCACCGAAGCGATCCTGGGCGCGAGCAAGACCCTCGATCCCCTCACCAGCCCCGACACGGCGGGGAGGCTGCGCTTTTACGGCGACCAGGCGGGCTACACCCCCGAGATGCAGGAAGCCTACAAAGCGCGGCTCCTGAACGTCACCCTGGAGGACCTCAAGCGCGTCACCGACGCCTGGCTGACCCCGGAGCGCGCCGGATACGCTCTGGTCGCGGGCCGCGATCCCAACGCCGAGACCCAGGCGCTGGGGCTGCATTTCGAGGTGCAGACGATCTAGGCAGTGGCAGGTGGGCAGTCGGCCGTGGGCCAAAAGGGGGTGGGAGGCGCCGGGGGCGTTGTCCACCCCTTCTGCTTGGGAGGCGATACGCCCCGCGCCACAGGCGATCCCTTCACATCTTTCTCGCCGCGCGCCCCTGAACACTCGGCCCATGAAACGACTCGGAGTCGGGATGGCGCTCGCGGCGTTGGCGGCGGGCACGGCGGGGGCAGAGCGGTTCGGGGTGCAGCTCGGGGTGGGGGCGGGCGGGGGCGGCGTGGGGGTGCAGGCGGGCGCTTACGCGCGGGTTGCGGGCTTCGGCCCGGCGCAGCTGGAGGCGCGCGGGACCTTCGAGCAGGCGCTGAGCGGCTCCGGCGGTACGCGGGTGGGCGCCGACGCCCTGGTCAGCGTGAACCTGCTGCTGCTGCGCCCCTACGCGGGCCTGGGCCTGAGCCTGCCGCTGGGCGGGGCCGGGAACACTGCCCTGCGCTCCACCGTGGGCGCCCGTTTTGGCCTGCCCGGTCCGCTCTCCGGGTTCGCCGAGGGCAGCTTCGGCGGGCAGAACGTGTACCGGGCGGGACTGCTGCTGCGCTTCTGAAGGGGGTGAGTGGGAAGTGGTCAGTGGAAAAGGTCAGGTCCACGGACCACGCCCGGCTCACCACTTACCCGCCCCGGTGGTACGGCTCCCCCGCGCTGATCGTGGCGGCCCGGTACAGGGCTTCCAGCAGCACGATCATGGCGAGGTCGTGGGGCAGGGTGAGGTCTCCCAGGCTCCACAGGCGCGTGGCGGCGGCCCGCAGCGCGTCCGTGTGGCCTTCGGGGCCGCCGATGGCGAAGGCCAGTTCCCCGGTGCCCCCGAGCGCCTGCGCGTCCAGATACGCGCTGAGACCCTCACTGCTGAACTGGCGGCCGCGCGGGTCGAGCAGGATCAGCGGTGTGCGGCCCACCGCCCGGGCGACTGCCTCGGATTCCAGCGCCTGGGTTTTCCCGGCCACCCGCGTGACCTGAAGCTTGTGGTAGCGCCGCAGCCGCCGCTCGTACTCGTCCCACCCGGCGCGGGCATAGGCGAGTTTGGGTTCTCCGACGGTGATCAGGTGCAGCCGCATCAGGGCCGGAGGATAGGGCTTGCGGCTGCGGGCATGTCGCGTGTGGAGAAAAAGGAGCAGCCGAGCTTGACGGCTTCCGCTCCCCCACAGGCCACAGGCCACGGGCTATGCTCCCCCCGTGAACTACGCGGCGACGCTGGCGGTGCTGGTGATCCTGGCCTTTACCTTTCCGCTGGTGGTGCGGCTGGGGACCGCGCTGGGCGTGCCCGAAGCCTACAGCGCGGCGGCGCTGGGCGCCCTGCTCACCCTGGCGCTGGCGACCTACCTGGTGCGCTGGCAGGTCGGGCGCCACCGCGTGACCCTCGACCGGCTGGCGGCGGCGCGGGCGCAGGTCACCGCCGACCCCGAAAATCCCCGGGCCTACTTTGTCGGCGGGGAGCACCTGGGCACCATCCTGCTGCGGCTGGGGCGGCGGCGCGAGGCTTCCGAGGTCATCGACCGCTACGCGCGCTTGGGCGGCGCCCGCGAGAGCGAGATCGTGGCCCTGCGCGAGGCGCTCTCCAACGCCGAGCGCCGCCAGCGCCGCGCGCAGGGCCGAGAGGCGTGAGCCGGAACGGGGCGCCCTTTTCTGTCCTGCCGGGTCAAAGGGTCTAGAGTGGACAGGGTATGAGGGCGTACAAGGGCATCGTGGAAAACGGCGTGGTCGTCTTGATCGGCGCCCGGCTGCCGGAAGGCACCGTCGTGACCGTCACCGTCGGCGAGGCGGAGCTGCTGCGCGCCCGCATCACCAGCGCCCTGGTGCGCCGCCGGGTGCGGGTGCGGCTCAAGCCCACGCCCGGCCTGGTCACCGAGTCGGCCCTGGCGTCGGGCGCCCCCCGTCCGGAAGGTGGAGGCGACGATTAACCGCCCCGGACCAGCCACCTCTGCCCAGCCGGAAGGGCCTCGGGACGAGCGGGAGCTGGAAGACGGGGTGCAGGGGGAAGATCCCGGCGAGCGGGCAGGCCCCATCCACGCCGACCCTTCTGCGCCTCGGGTGTGGCTGGTGCCGACCCCGGTGGGCAACCTGGGCGACCTGACCTTCCGGGCGGTGGAGGTGCTGCGCGGCGCGGACGCCGTGGCCTGCGAGGACACCCGCCACACCGGCGCGCTGCTGGCCCACCTGGGCATCCGCCGCCCGCTGGTGCGCCTCGACGCCCACACCATGCACCGCGCCGCGCAGGTGCTGGAACGCCACCCCCGCCTCGCCTATGTCAGCGACGCGGGCACGCCGGGCATCAGCGATCCAGGCGCTGAACTCGTGCGCGCGGCTGTTCAGGCCGACATCCCGGTCGAGGTGCTGCCCGGGGCGACCGCCTTCGTGCCCGCGCTGGTGCTCTCGGGCCTCCCCAGCGCCCGCTTCACCTTCGAGGGCTTCTTGCCCAGAACGGGCCGCGAGCGCCGGGAGCGCCTCGCCGCCATCGCGGCCCGCGCCGAGACCACCGCCCTGTACGAAAGTCCGCACCGCCTGGGGGCCACCCTGAGCGAGCTGGCCGAGGTGTGCGGCCCTGAGCGGGCGGCCAGCGTGACCCGCGAACTTTCCAAACGTTTCGAGGAGACGGCGCGCGGCTCCCTGAGCGACCTCGCGGCCCGCTTCGCCGGGGGCGTGCGCGGCGAGATCGTGGTCGTGGTCTCGGGCCGCCCGGCAGGCGATCTCCTCCCCGGCGAGGTGGAGACTGACCACGCCGCCCTGGCGCGCGCCTGGGCCGCCGAGGGCCGCAGCGCCCGCGAGATCCGCGCGTTGCTGATCGCGCAGGGTTTGCGTAAAAATGACGCTTACGCGCTGGCCCTTCAGGTCACGCAACCCCCTGGCTCCTCTCCCACCCCCGAGGCTTTTTCGTGACTGACCCTGTCCCCCCGGCCGACCTGCCCCATCCGACCGACCATCCCAACGCTGCGGGCGTGCGGCGCGTCGCCGTGCTGACCAGCGGCGGCGACGCGCCGGGCATGAACGCCGCCATCCGCGCGGTCGTCCGCACCGCCACCCACCACGGCATCGAGGTCGTGGGCGTGCGGCGGGGCTTTTCCGGCCTGCACCGGGGCAACCTGGCCTTGATCGGCCCCAGGGACGTGGCGAACACCATCCAGCGCGGCGGCACGGTGCTGCTGACCGCCCGCTCCAAGACCTGGCGCACCCCCGAGGGCCGCGCCCTGGGCGCGGGGCACCTGCGTGCGTGGGGGGTGGACGGCCTCATCGTGATCGGCGGCGACGGCTCCTTTCACGGGGCGCACGCCCTGCAAGAGGAACACGGCATCCCGGTGATCGGGGTTCCGGGCACCATCGACAACGACCTGTACGGAACCGACCACACCATCGGGTACTTCACGGCGGTGGAGACGGCGCTGGACGCCGTGGACAAGCTGCGCGACACTGGCGCTTCCCACGAGCGCATCTTCGTGATCGAGGTGATGGGCCGCCACGCCGGGCACATCGCGCTGGAGGTCGCGGTCGCGGGCGGCGCCGAGGAGGTCTTCATCCCGGAAGACCCCAAGCCGGTGGACGGCGTGGTCCAGATCGTGAAAGACAGCGTCGCCAAGGGCAAGGCCAGCTCGATCATCATCGTGGCCGAGGGCTTTCCGGGCGGCGCGCAGGGGGTAGCCGACGCCATCGAGGCCGGAACCGGGCTGGAGACGCGGGTGAGCATCCTGGGCCACATCCAGCGCGGCGGCTCGCCGGTGAGCAGCGACCGGGTGCTGGCCAGCCGTCTGGGCGAGGCCGCCGTCTACGCCCTGATGGACGGCGTGCGCGGCGTGATGGTCGGCCGCGAGAACGGCGCGGTGGTCCACACGCCGCTGCACGAGACCTGGGAAAAACGCAAGGACGTGAGCCGCGACCTCTACCGCTGCGCCAAGACGCTGAGCGTCTGAGGAAAAGCCCCGCCCGCACCTCCGGAACCGTCCGTTAGGCTCCGGAGATGCGCCGCCTTCCTGCCCTCTCCCTGCTGTTCGCTGCGCTGGCCCTCGCCGGGGGCCTGCTCGCCCGCGCCCACTCGGAGACGTGCTGGTGGGTCGCCGTGCTTGATCTGGTGCCGCCGCAGGCGCTGTTGCCGGTGCCGCTGCTGCTCGCGTGGCGGGCGTCAGGGCGGCGGAGGTGGGGCTGGGCTGCCTTCAACGTTGCGGTGGCGCTGGCGTTCACGGTGGGGCAGGTGGGGGCGGTGCTGCCGGACAGGCTGGCAGGCGCGGCCCAGCGCGGCGCCCCACTGCGGGTGCTGACGCTCAACGCCAATTTTGCGGGCGCAGACCCCACCCGTCTGGCCGCGCTCGTCCGCCAGGAGCGGGTGGACGTGCTGACGCTTCAGGAGACGCTGGACCGGGGCCGCGACGCCGGATACGGGGCGCGCGTACAGGCAGCCCTGCCCGGCTGGTCGCTCGCCCGGCACGACGAGCTGGTCACGCTCGCGCGCTGGCCGCTGCGGGAGTCGCGTGCCGTGACCTTTCCCAGCTCGCCCCACGCCGTCCTCGTCACGTCCCTGGAGGTGGCCGGGCGGGACGTGACGGTGGTCAATACCCACCTGCCCACGCTTGCGCTGCTGCCCAGCCCCAGCGATACCCGGCTGAGGCGAACGCTGCCGCAGCGGGTCGCCCGCCGTCTGACGGTGCGGCGCGAGTTCGTGGGGGTGGTGGCCGGACTGCTGCGGGGTGCGCCCGGCCCCCTGATCCTGGCAGGCGACCTCAACGCCCCGCCGCGCGGGGAGCTGCACGCCCGCCTGCACGCCCTCGGCCTGACCGACGCCTTTCAGGCCGGGGGCACAGGACTGGGGTTCACGCACCACGCCCGTTTCGGGCATTCGCGCATCGATTATGTGTGGGCACGCGGGGTTCAGGCCGAACGCGCCCTAGCCCTTCCCGACGTTCTCAGTGACCACCGCGCCGTGCTGGCCGAACTGCGGCTGGCTCCCTGAAGCCCAGTTCCTGAACCGCGAAAGGGGCCGCAGGCACACAGCCCCGGCCCCCCTCTTCGTCTCCTCTTACTCGCGCCCGACGTTCCGCAGGAAAGCGGGGATATCGTAGTCCTTGGGGTCGTAGGAACTGCCCGACTGGCCGCGCACGGGCCGGACGATGGTGTCGAGGCTGGTGCCCCGGCTGCCCGGCTTGCCCAGTCCCAGCGCCGCCGGAAAGGTCCCTTCCCCGAAGCCGGTGGCGATCACGGTGACGCGCACCTCGTCGCCCGCCGCCTCGTCGGGGGTGATGCCGAAGAGGATGTCGGGGTCCTCGAAGCCGGTCGCCTCGCGGATCTTTTCCACGATCTCGTTGGCGTCGGTCATCGAGAGGTCGAAACTGCCCGTCACGTTGATCAGGATGCGCCGGGCGCCCTCGATGCCGCGCTCCAGCAGCGGCGAGTGGATCGCGCTCATGGCGGCTTCCTCGGCCACCTTCTCGCCCCGGCCCGCGCCGATGCCCATCAGCACCGTGCCCGAGTTCGACAGCATGTTGCGCACGTCGGCAAAGTCGAGGTTGATCATGCCTTCCACGTTGATCACGTCGCTGATGCCCTTGACCCCGTAGTACAGCACCCGGTCGGCAATGAGAAAAGCCTCGCGGAAGGAGACCTTCTTGTCCACGGCGGTGAGCAGTTTTTCGTTGTTCACCACGATCATGCCGTCCACGCGCTCGGTGAGCTTGGCGATGCCTTCTTCAGCGACCCGCTGGCGCTTGGGTCCCTCGAACTTGAAGGGCCGGGTCACGATGGCGACCGTGAGAATCCCCATCTCGCGGGCAATCTCGGCCACCACCGGCGCCGAGCCGGTGCCGGTGCCGCCGCCCATTCCGGCGGTGATAAACAGCATGTCGGTGCCGTCGAGGTATTCCTTGATGCGCTCGCGATCTTCCAGCGCGGCCTTCTCGCCCACCTCGGGGTCGGCCCCTGCGCCCAGGCCGCGCGTCAGGCGGTCGCCGAGCTGAATGCGCACCTCGGCATGGCTCTTGGCGAGCACCTGCGCGTCGGTATTTCCGGCAACGAACTCGACGCCCTCGAGTCCCGATTCGATCATGCGGTTGACGGCATTGTTGCCCGCCCCGCCCAAGCCGATCACACGAATTCTGGCCGCTTGCATCTTGTCTCCTTCGGTAAAGAGCGGCCCACCTTCGGTGTCAGCCGCAGTCACGCGGTGTAGTTTAACGCAGCCCGCCTGTGAGAACGGACCGAAGCCGGGGACTTCGCCTACAGCCAGTCCTTGAAAAAGCCGCGCACCCGGGTCATCAGGTTGGGGGCGTCTTTGTCCTTTTCCTTCTTGGGGGGAGCAGTGGGTGCCGCCGGGGTCACCACCGTCACGGTCGCCGCCGCCTTGCCCCGGGGGTCCTCGGGGACGGGCGTGGGGGCAGGCGTGGGTGCGGCAGCGGGTTCCTCACGGAAGACCGACACGGGCACCTTGCCGTCCTGACCGATGCCGTACAGCACCAGTCCGACGCCGCCCGCGTGGCCGGGGCCGCTCACGATATCGGTCAGGCCCCCGATCCCGCGCGGACGGCCCAGCCGTACCGGCAGCCGGAAGCGGTCGCGGGCCAGTTCGGTCGTGCCGCGCAGCAGCGAGGCGCCGCCCGTCAGCACCACGCTTTGCGCGACCAGTTCGATAGGCCCCAGCGCCTGGTCGATCTCGTCGCGGACCATGCCGAAGATCTCGGAAAGCCGGGGCTTGATGATCCGCGAGAGTTCAAAGGCGCTGATCGCGTGGGTGCTGCCCGAGGCGGTGGTGATCTCCAGCGTCAGGTCGGGATCGGCGAGTTCGGGCACGGCCGCGCCGTACTTGCGCTTGACGTTCTCGGCTTCCTCGTGCGGGAGCTTGAGAATCTGCGCGAGGTCGGCAGTCACGTGGTCGCCGCCGATGGGGATGCAGGCCGAGTGCGCCAGGTTGCCGCGCTTGAAGACGCCCACGTCGGTCGTGCCGCCGCCCAGGTCGATCACGATGACCGTCTGCGACTGCTCGGCGGCCTCCAGTGTGGCGAGGCCCGAAGACAGCGCCTGGAGGACGAAGCCTTCCACCTTCAGGCCTGCTTCCTGCACGCAGCGGCGCAGGTTGAGCAGCGGCCCGGCGGTCCCGGCCACGATGTGCACGTCCACTTCCAGCCGCACCCCGTGCATCCCGACCGGGTTCTTGATGCCCTCCTGGCCGTCCACCACGTACTCCTGCGGCAGGGTGTGGATGATCTCCAGGTTGGGGTCGAGCGGCACCGCGCGGGCGTTCTCGATGGCGCGGTCCACGTCAGGCTGGGTGATCTCCTGATGGCGCCGGATGGCGGCCAGGCCGTGGCTGGTGATCGCCTTGACGTGGTTTCCGGCGACCGACACGAACACCGACTCGACCCGCACGCCGCTGACGCGCTCGGCCGACTGCACCGACTGGCGGATGGCGTGGGTGGCCCGTTCCAGATTCACGACGGCGCCGCGCTTCATGCCCTCGCTGGGGACGCTGCCCTCACCGATGATGTCCACGATGCCGCCCTCGCCGACCTCGCCGATGACGGTGGTGATTTTGGTGGTGCCGATGTCCAGCCCCACGATGATCGGGTTGTCCTTCATTACTGGACGCTCACCCCCCAGGGGTAGATGTAAAGTTCTTTGTCGGGAAATTGCACGATGGCCCCAGCATACTTCAGCAGGGTCTTCAGGTCGCCGCTCCACACGGTGCTCGCCCCCGTTTTCGCCGTGATCCCGGAAGGCGTATACGCGACCGACTGCACATTGTACTTCTGGAGCGCGCGGGCGACGAACAGGGCGTCGCGGCGGCGGTCGGGTCCCCAGCCGGTCAGGAGGGGCAGGCCCTCGACGCCCCGGGCGCCGGGCAGCGCGCGGCCGTCCTCGGCCAGCGTGACCACCCGGCCGTCCGGCCCCTGCCAGCGGGCGAAGGGCACCCGCTCACGCACCCGCACCACGACCGCGTCGGGAAAGCGCCGGGTGACGGTGGCCGACTGAATCCAGGGACTGCGCCGCAGTCCCTGTGCCCGCCACGCGCCGTAGTAGGGCCAGGCGAAGCCCGGCGTGAGGCCCGCGAGCTGGCGCACCTGCGCGGGGCTGAGGCGCACGTTGCCCTGCACGGTCACCGTGCGGACCGGCAGGGCGAACCAGCTCGCGGCGAGCGTGCCCAGCAGCGCCAGCGTGCCCAAGGTCCACCACAGTGGGCGCAGGTCGCGGCGGCGGGGAGGCGCTTTGCCCGGAAGTCCAGGGTCCGGTGCCGGAGGGGCGGCAGGAGGCGCCGGGGAGAGGGTCGGCGGCGCGGGAGGCTGGCCGGGGCCTGCGGCGGGCCGAATCCGTCGGTTCCTGCGGCGCGGCTCGGGATCGGTCATGGCCTCATCCTGTCACCCGTGGGCGCGGGCAGCGGAGGCGCCGCATCAGCCCTGCTCCGGCCACAGCTCGTATTCCAGTTCCAGCGGCGCGCCCACCCGCTCGCGGATCAGGGCCAGCAGGGCGTGGACATCGGCGCTGCTCGCGCCCCCCAGATTCACGATGAAGTTGGCGTGCTCGGGGGCGATCATCGCGCCCCCGACCCGCGCACCCTTCAGGCCCGCCTCGTCGATCAGCTTGCCGGCCGAGACGCCGCCCGGATTCTTGAAGGCGCAGCCGGGGGTCTTCATCTTGGGCTGGCCCTTGCGGGCCTGGTCGGCAAAGTCCATCTTCGCCAGGACCTCTTCGGGCGCCGAGCGCCGCAGCCGCAGCCGCACCCGCGAGACGATGTGCCCCCGGGGAATGCCGCTCTGGCGGTAGCCCCAGGCGAGGTCGTCCGGGGTGACCTGGCGCGTGCCTCCCGGCGTCACGATCTCCAGCGTGTGCAGGCCGTCGAACATCTCGCCGTAGCGGGTGCCTGCGTTCATCCACACCGCGCCGCCGACCTGGGCGGGAATGCCGACGGTGCCTTCCAGGTTGGACAGCCCCAGCTTTTGCAATTTGCGGATCAGCCCCGGCAGCGGCACGCCGCCCCCCACCCAGCCGGTGACGACCGTCTCGCCGCTGCTGAGCGCCGGGTCGGGCGTGAGGTCGGCCTCCGCCAGCGGGCCAGTCAGGCGGATCACCCGCTCGGGCACGCCCTCATCCGCCACGACGAGGTTGCTGCCGCCGCCCAGGATGCGGTAGGGGGCCTCCACCGCTTCGGCCAGCTGCGCGCCGTTCGAGACAAACCACACCTCGGCCTCGCCGCCCACACCCAGGGTGGTGTAACGGGCGAGGGGCAGGCGCTCGACCCGCGCCCCGGTGCGGCTGGCGGTCGCCGGGAGGGCCGTCACGCCTCCACCTGCGCCAGCTCGCGCGAGAGCTTCCACACGTCGCCCGCCCCCATCGTCACGATGATGTCGCCCGGCGTGGCCGTCCGGCGCAGGTACCTCACGACCTCGGCGCGGTCGGGCAGGTAGCGCACGCCCGCGTGGCCGCCCTGCACCATGCGGTCACTGACCAGCGTGGCGTGGATGCCGGGAATGGGGGTTTCCTGCGCGGCCGCGATGTCGAGGATCAGCACCTCGTCGGCGCCCATCAAGGCCTCGGCGAGCCGGGGCCAGGACTGCTGGGTGCGCAGGTAGCGGTGCGGCTGAAAGACCACCCGCACCCGGCGCCCGGTCTGCTGCGCGGCCTGCACGGCGGCGGCGACCTTGGTGGCGTTGTGCGCGTAGTCGTCCACGACCAGCGCCCCGTTGAGTTGCCCGACCCGCTGCCAGCGCCGTCCGGGTCCCCGGAAGGCGGCCAGCGCGGCGGCGGCGGCCGCGAAATTCCCGCCGTAGAGGTCCGTCACGGCCAGCGCCGCCAGCGCGTTGAGCACGTTGTGGGTGCCGGGCAGCGAGACGCGCGCCTCGCCCAGGGCTTCACCCCGGCGCGTGACCGTGAAGGAGGTGCCCTCGGCGTCGGGGCGCAGGTTCACGGCGCGGTAGTCGGCACCCCCGGCCTGACCGTAGCTCAGGCGCGCAGGCGCCCCGGCGCACAGCGCCTCCAGCCCCGGCCAGTCGGCGCAGTACAGCACCCGCCCGGCCTGTCCCACGAAGCGCGCAAAGCCCGCGTGCTGCTCTTCCACCGTCTCCCAGTAGGTCGCCTGGTTGCCGCCCACATGGTCGTCCTCGGCGTTGGTGAAGACGGCCGTTTCACACGCGAGGGCCGCGAAGCCCCGGTCGGACTCGTCCACCTCGGCCACGAACGGCCCCGCGCCGACCCGCGCATTGGCCCCGAACTCGGGCACGATGCCGCCGACAAAGGCCGCCGGGTCCAGCCCCGCGCCCTGCATGGCGACCGCGATCATCGAGGTCGTGGTGGTCTTGCCGTGGGTGCCGATCACGCCCACCGAGGGCGAGGCCCGCAGCAGCTCGTCCAGCAGCGCCATGCGGGGGCGCACCTCCACCCCCGCCGCCCGCGCCGCCACGAGTTCGGGATGGGCCTTGGGCACCGCCTCCGAGGCGACGAGCACGTCCACGCCCGCCACGTGGGCGGCGGCGTGGCCATGCTCGACGGTGATGCCCTCGCGCCTCAGCTGCTCGGTGAGTTCGGAGGGATGCTCGTCGCAGCCGCTGACCCGCACGCCCCGGGCCGCCAGCAGCCGCGCGAAGGCGCTCACGCCGATGCCGCCGATGCCCATCAGGTGGTAGTGCGGGGCGGGGCGTGTGGGCGCGGGAGCGGGGGCCAGGGCCGGAGGGGTGGGGGGCAGGGGAGTGTCTGTCATGGCAGGAGGGGTCCGGCAAGGGCACGCGCAGGAGGAGTCGGGGCAGGCTAGCGCAGGTGCCGCTCCACCAGGTCGGCAAAGCGGCCTGCCGCCCCCTGGGGCGAGCGGCTCAGGGCCGCCGCCCGCATCGCCGCGCGCGTGCCCGGCGCCGCACACTCTAGCACTGCCCCGCCCAGCGCTCCGGCCAGCTCGGCCTGCTCCACCACCCGCCCAGCTCCGGCCGCCTGCACGCTGCGGGCGTTGTGCAGCTGGTGGTTCTCGGCGGACTCGGGCAGCGGGACCATCACCAGCGGCACCCCGTGAAAGGCGGCCTCGGCCAGCGTGCCGGTGCCCGCCCGGGTGAGGCCCAGATCGGCCGCCGACCACGCCGCCACCGCGTCCGTGTACCCGACCACCCGGTACCAGGGCAGGTCCGCCACCCGGGGCGCGACCTCCTCCAGCCAGCGCGGGCCGGTGGCGTGCAGCACCTGCACGGCCTGACCGTCCGGCGTGCGGCCCGCCTGGCCGAAGATCTCGCGCAGCACGCCGGGCACCGCGTTGTTCAGTGCCAGCGACCCCTGCGAGCCGCCCATCACCAGCAGCGTCAGCCGGTTTTCTTGCAATCCCAGCTGCGCCAGCGCCTCCGCGCGGGGCCGCCGCTCCTCGCGCACGGGCATCCCGACCAGCGTCGCCCGGCTTTCGGGGAGGCCGATCACCTGCCCGTAGGCCGTCCCCACCGCGCGCGCCCGGCCCGCCGCCAGCCGCTGCGTCAGGCCCAGGCGGGCGTTTTGCTCGTGCAGCACGGTGGGCAGGCCCAGGCTCTGGGCGGCGAGCACGCCCGGCAGGCTGGCAAAACCCCCGAAGCCCACCACCGCGCCGGGCCGGGCGCCCTTCAGGTAACGGCGCGCCTCGGCCACGCCGCGCCCCGCCCGCAGCAGCTCGCGGGGGTCGGGGCGGCCCTGCCCGCTGCGGGCGAGTTTCCCGGCGTCCACCCCCTGAAACTCCAGGCCCGTATCAAAGGCGACCCGCTGCTCCATGCCGCCGCGCTGGCCCAGGATCACGGCCCGGTGCCCCCGGCCCATCAGTTCCCGCGCCGTCGCCACCGCCGGGTAGATGTGCCCCCCGGTGCCTCCCGTTGCCATCACGACCAGACTCACCCGGGGAGTGTAGCGGGGAAAGGGGCGCGGTACGCGGTGCGCGGGAAAAGACCTCGTGCCTTCCCGCGCACCGCGTACCGCTTCCCGCGAACTTCCTCAGTCGAACAGGTCCCCGATGGTCCGCCCCACGCTCCCGCCGTGGCTGTCTCCGCCCAGCATGCCGGCCTCGAACTCCTCGTAGGGCTGCACGACCACGAAGCCGTCGCCCTGAAAGACCATCTGGTACGTCTCGCCGCCGCCGCGCCCCAGCATCGAGCGCAGGTCGGTCGCCATGCGCAGCTGCGGCTGGAGGTTGCCGCTCCAGGCGATGGTGGCGTTGGGGTCGGTGAAGATCGGCTCCTGGGGCGTCACCCGCAGGGTCAGCGGCTTGCCGTGGCTGAGAATCGCCACCAGCCCGTGCCCCTGCACCCGCACGCTGAAGAGGCCCCCCGACGCCATCCCCGCCGCGCGGCGCTGCATGGTGATGTCGTACTGCACGGAGTCCTCGAAGGCCAGCAGGTCGTTGCCGTTCACGTTCAGGCTGTCGCCCGCCAGGCGCAGGATCTGGACCTCCTTGCCCTGGTCGGCGAGGTAGGCCACGCCCCGGCCCTCGATCTTGGCGAGCGGACTCATCTCCTGGCTCACCGCGCGCTTGAGGGCCTTCATCAGGCCGCCTTCCAGCGTGCCCTCGCGCTTGAAGCTCAGGTTGCCCTTGTAGGCCACCATCGCGCCGAGCTTGCTCCAGATGCGGCCGTTGACCTTGACCTCCAGCATCTTGCTGGATTCGAGTTCGAAAACCTCGCCGGGATTGTCGCGCTCGGCGGTCTGGGCCAGAAAGTCGCGCAGGGAGTAGGTGCCGTCCTGTCCGGGCTGCATGTTCGTCATGGTCTCAGGGTACGGGATGAGGGCCGGGCGGGTTCCCGGCCCCCCGGCGGCCCGGCGCCTACCGCGTGCCCATCAGCTCCCCCAGTCGCCGCAGCACCTCCGTGATCTGCTCGGGGCTGACCGCGTAGCTCAGGCGCACCTGCCCCGGCGCCCCGAAGTCGGTGCCGGGGACGACCGCCACCCGCGCGCCGTCCAGCATCCGCCGGGCGGCCTCCAGCTCGTCGGGGTGAAGGCGGGTGGTGTCCGCCAGCACGTAAAAGGCCCCCTGCGGGGTGGGGGTGGGCAGGCCCAGCGCGTTGAGGCCCGCCACCAGCAGGTCGCGGCGCTGCCGGTACGCCGCGCGGGCCAGCTCGACGAACTGGGCCGTCTCGTGATGTTGCTCCAGGGCCGCCAGCGCCGCGTACTGGCTGACCGAGCTGGCATTGGAGGTGCTCTGCGACTGGAGGGCGTTCATCGCCGTGATCACCGGCTGCGGGCCGCCCGCGTAGCCCAGGCGCCAGCCGGTCATCGCGTAGGCCTTGCTGGCCCCGTTGACCGTCAGGGTGTGCTCGGGGGCGTAGCGGCCGATGCTGACCTGCTCGGCGCCGTAGACCAGATGCTCGTACATCTCGTCGCTGACGACCATCAGGCCGTGGCGCTGGGCGATCCCTGCCACCGCCTCCAGCACGTCCGGCGGAAAGACGGCGCCCGTGGGGTTGCCGGGGCTGTTGAGCACGATCAGGCGGGTGCGCGGGGTCACGCGCACCTCGACCTCGTCCGGATCGAGCAGGAAGCCCGACCCCGGCGTGGTGGGCACCGGCACCGGCACCGCGCCCGTCAGCGCCACCATCTCGGGGTAGCTGACCCAGGAGGGCGAGGGAATCAGCACCTCGTCGCCAGGGTTGAGCAGCGCGAAAAAAGCGTTGAACAGCGCCTGCTTGCCGCCGCTGGTGACTGTCACCTCGTCCGGCGGGTGGGTCAGGCCGTTCTCGCGGGCGAATTTGGCGCTGATCGCCTCCCGCAGCTCGGGAATGCCGCTGACGGCGGTGTATTTCGTCTTGCCGGACTCGATGGCCGCGATGGCCGCCGCCTTGATGTGGGCGGGCGTGTCGAAATCCGGCTCGCCCACGCTCATGGAGATCACGTCCACGCCCCGGCGCCGCAGTTCCAGCGCGCGCGACGAGACCGCCACCGTCGCGGAGGGCTTGAGGCTCAGGGCACGCCGGGACAGCTGAACAGGAGAGGGGCCGCTCATACCGCAGAGGGTACCGAGCGGCCCGGGGAGGGCAGGAGAGGCGGGCTAGAAGCGGGCGACGCCCCCGGCCCGGCCTTCAGTGCAGCAGGCCGATGCTGCGCGCCCGGCTGACGGCCTCGGTGCGGTCCCCGGCTTCCAGCTTGGCGTAGAGCCGCGCGAGGTGGTCCTTGACCGTGTCGGGGCTGACGCCGAGGTTTTTGGCGATCTCCTTGTTGGAAAAGCCCTGGGCCAGCAGGGGCAGCACCTCGGACTCGCGGGGGGTCAGGCGGGGCACGTCCACCTGCGGCAGGCGGTCCACGTCGGGGTGGGCCACGATGTCGCGCAGCTGCCGCGCGAGGCTCTCGGGGTCCATCTCCTTGCTGACGTAGCCGCGCGCGCCCGCCGTCCTTGCCGCCTGCACGATGGCGGGTTCGGCGAAGGTGGTGATCAGGACGCTGACCACCCCCGGATGGGTCTGGCGCAGCCGCTCGCAGACCTCGATGCCGGTCAGGCCGGGCATCTTCACGTCGAGCAGCGCGGCGTCAGGCTGGTGCATCCGGCAGGCGTCGAGCGCCTGGAGGCCGTCGGCGGCTTCCGCCACCACGTCGAAGCCCTGGTGCAGCAGCGCGTACTTCAGGCCCATGCGGAACAGGGGGTGGTCATCGGCGATCACGAGTTTCAAGGGGTCACCTCCGGGAGGGTGAGGGTGAAGATCGAGTGGGGGGAGGTCGGCGGGCCAGCCGGCACCGTGTGGGCGTAGGCCAGGCCGCCGCCGTGCGCCTCGGCGATGCGGCGGACGATAAAGAGGCCCAACCCAGCCGTCCCGGCGGTGTACTGCTGCCCGGCGATGGTGGCAGGCTGGGCGTTGAACGGCTGGGCGAGGTCGGACAGCGGCGCGCCCAGGCCGGGGCCGTCGTCGCGCACCTCCAGACCTGCCGGGGTGACCCGCAGCTCGACCCGGGTGCGGGCATAACGCAGGGCGTTGTCCGCCAGGTTGGTCACGGCCCGCTCCAGCACCGCCGGGTCGACCCGCGCGTGCCCCGCCCCGCTGACCGTGAGGCTCAGGCCGCGCGCCCCGGCCTGGGGGGTCAGGCGGCGGGCGACCCCGCACAGCAGCGCGCGCAGGTCGCACGGGCGGGGACTGAGCCGCACGTCCTCACGCTCGAAGCGGTGGGCGTCGGCCATCTGCTCGACCAGCGCCAGCAGCCGGGCGTTCTCGGCCAGCAGTTCGCGGCCCAGCTCGCGGCGCTCGCCTTCCGGCAAGGCCCGCTCGCTCAGCACGCGCGCCAGGTGCCCGGTGGCGATCAGGGGCGTGCGCAGGTCGTGGACCAGCGTCGCCATGAAGGCCGCCCGGCGTTCTTGCTCGGTGGCGAGCCGGGCGAGCAGCTCGGCAAAGGCGCCGCGCAGCGCCCGGATCTCACCGGGGTCGTCCGCGTGCGCGGCGGCGAAGCGGCCCTGACCCACCTCGGCCTCCAGGCGGCGCAGCGGGCGCAGCAGCACGCCGCTGAGCAAGTAGCCCACCGCGCCGCACAGCACCGCCACCAGCACCATCCAGGCCGCCAGCGCGGACGCCGCCTCGCCCTGGCGGGCAGGCAGCGTCAGCGCGAGGTTGGGCAAGAACGCCAATAAAAAGATGACCAGCGTGAACTGCGTCCGCAGGGTGCCCGTCCGCCGGGTGCCCGGCTGGTCCGTCCGGGGCGGCACCACCGGACGGACCAGCCCCCCGGCCAGACGCGCGGCCGTCTGGGCAGGCGCCTTCACGGCGATGTCACCGATGTTCACGCCTGGAAGTCTAGAAACCGCCCTCTGACAGAATCCGCACACCCCCCTGCCCCCTGCTGGCCCGTGCTGGGGCAGGCAGCGGGACGCGGGCAGGCCCCAGTGTCCCCGGGGGCACGCCGCAGCTCTGTCAGGACAGCAGGGGCAAGTGGAGCCTCCCGCCCAGGGTCAGGCAGGGGCCAGGGAATGGGGGGCGGCCGGGTGGCTCTAGCGGCGCCTGCGCCCCAGCAGCAGCCCCAGGACCACGGCGGCCAGCCCCCCCAGCACGAGGGTACGCAGGGGATCGGCCCGGCCTGCCTGCGGCAGCGCCACCGGCACCGGGCGGCTGAGGTACCACCCCCGCTCGGGCCGCGCCGCCTCGTCGAAGTTGCGGGCCAGGCGGTGCAGGTCGGCCGCCAGCGTGGGGCCAGACATGGGGTGCCCGTGCCCGGTGGCGACGAGGTGGGGGTCGAGGCCCGCCAACAGGCGCACCGAGTCGCGCGCCGCGTCCCAGTTGGGCGTGTAGTAGGCGGGCGGGCGGTGGACCAGCGTGGGCCGCAGGGCCAGAGCGCCCGTCACCGTCTCCTGCTTGGTCGTGACGAAGGCGTCCCCGGCGATCAGGGTGCGGTCTTCTTCGCGCCACAGCGAGACGTGTCCGGCGGTGTGCCCCGGCGTGTGCCGCCAGCGCCACCCCGGCAGGTGCGGCACCGTCCCGTCCTCCGGCAGCGGCTGGACGTGCGGCCGGAAGTCGAAGGGACCCGGCACAAAGGCGGGCGACAGCGCGCTCATCACGCCGCCCACGGTGGGGTCGGGAAAGGGGTAGGGTGCTTGCCCGGTGATGTGGGGCAGCTCCAGCGGGTGCGCGTACACCGGCACCTTCCACTCGGCCAGCAGGTCGTGCAGCGCCCCGATGTGGTCGAGGTGCCCGTGCGTCAAGACGATGGCGGCTGGCGGGCGGCCCGCGTGGTACTCGTCGGCGGCCGCGCGAATCATCCGGGCGGTGAGCGGCATTCCCGCGTCCACCAGCACCCAGTCGGAGCCGGGCAGCCCCAGCAGGTACACGTTCACCATCGGCACCCGGACCCGCAGCACGTCGGGGCGCAGCACCTGGGTGCCCCCGAGGGTCGAGACGGGCGGCGCGGGCGGACGGACGCGGTCAAGTTCGGGCGAGTGGAGCTGGGCAGTCTGGGCCATGGCAGGGTCCTTTCGGGAAAGAGATGAGGAAGAGTGGGCGTTTCTCATACGCTAGGCACCCCGCATGAGGGTGGCCCTGCGCCCGGCCTAACGGAGCCTTAGACGGGCTGCGGGCCGCCTGGAGAACCTGAGGTCACGGGGACAGGGTAGGCTGCCCTCATCCCACCGCCCTGGAGGCCCTCATGCTGACCGTGCCCTTCTTGCTCACCTCGCTGGTCGTCGCCCTGATCCCCGGCACCGGGGCCGTCTACACCGTCTCCACCGGTCTCTTTCGCGGACGGCGGGCCAGCCTGACCGCCGCCCTGGGCTGCACGCTGGGCATCGTGCCCCACCTGCTCGCCAGCCTGCTGGGGTTGTCGCTGCTGCTGCACCTGAGTGCGGAGGCTTTCACCGTGCTGAAACTCGCGGGCGCGGCGTACCTGCTGTACCTCGCGTGGGCTACCTGGCAGGACCACGGCGGCCTCAGCTTCCGGGACGAGGGCACGCGCGGCAGCCTTGGGGTGATCGGGCGGGCGGTGCTGCTCAACCTGCTGAACCCCAAGCTCACGCTGTTTTTCCTCGCGTTCCTGCCCCAGTTCGTTGCGCCGGGGCGCCCGGAACTGCCGCAGTTTCTCGTGCTCAGCGGCGTGTTCATGCTGGTCACCTTCCTGGTGTTCGCCGCTTACGGCCTGCTCGCGGGCAGCGTCCGGGGGTTCGTGACCCGTTCTCCCCGCGCCCTGCTGTGGCTGCGGCGCTCCTTTGCGGCGGCCTTCGCGGGTCTCAGCGTGGAGCTGGCGCTGGCGGAGCGCTAGGCCGGACCAAGG
This sequence comes from Deinococcus budaensis, assembly GCF_014201885.1. Lineage (NCBI taxonomy): Bacteria > Thermotogati > Deinococcota > Deinococci > Deinococcales > Deinococcaceae > Deinococcus > Deinococcus budaensis. Next base: position 63,190 of record NZ_JACHFN010000012.1, read on the forward strand.
GAGAAGGCGCCGGGTCCGGGGAGACCGTCAGCGCCTTCTGCTTCTGCCTCTGGGGAGGTTTACTCCTCGGTGCTCAGCACCGCCAGGAAGGCTTCTTGCGGCACCTCCACCGTGCCGATCTGCTTCATGCGGGCGCGGCCCTTCTTCTGCTTTTCCAGCAGCTTCTTCTTGCGCGAGATGTCGCCGCCGTAGCACTTGGCGAGCACGTCCTTGCGGTAGGCCTTCACGGTCGCGCGGGCGATGATCTTGCCGCCGATGGTCGCCTGCACGGGCACCGGAAACATCTGCCGGGGGATCACCTCCGCCATCTTGTCCACGATCTTGCGGCCCAGCGAGTACGCCTTCGTCTCGTGGACGATCACGGCCAGGGCGTCCACGACCTCGTTGTTCACCATGATGTCCACCTTGCGCAGGTCGCCCTCGCGGTAGCCGATCTGCTCGTAGTCCATGCTGGCGTAGCCCCGCGAAATGGACTTCAGGCGGTCGTGGAAGTCGTAGAGGATCTCCGCGAAGGGCACCTCGTACAGCAGCTCGACGCGCTTGCCGACGTAGTTCATGGTGATCATGCTGCCCCGGCGCTCCTGCAAGAGCTGCATCACCGGCCCCACGTAGTCCTCGGGCTGCATGATCGAGAGCTTGATGTACGGCTCCTCCACGCTGGTGATGCGGTCGCGGGTGGGGAACTCGGCGGGGTTCTGGGTCTCGAACACGTCGCCGTTCGTCAGCGTGACCCGGTACACCACGGCGGGCGCGGTGGCGATCAGGTCGAGGTCGTACTCGCGCTCCAGCCGCTCCTGAATGATCTCGGCGTGCAAGAGGCCCAGAAAGCCGCAGCGAAAGCCGAAGCCCAGCGCTTCGGACGTTTCCGGCTCGAAGGAAAAGGCCGCGTCGTTGAGCTTGAGCTTGTCGAGCGCGTCGCGCAGCCGCCGGTAGTCCTCGGTGTCGGTGGGGTAGAGGCCCGAGAACACCACCGGCTGCGCGGGCTTGAAGCCGGGAAACGGCTCGGGGGTGGGCCGGTCCTTCTGGGTGATGGTGTCGCCCACCTGCGCGTCGTGGATGTCCTTGATGCCCGCCGCGACCCAGCCCACCGCGCCCGCCGGAAGGGTGTCGCCCACGACCAGCCCCGGCGTGAAGGTGCCCACCTTGTCCACCTCGAAGGTCTTGCCCGAGTTGAACAGCATGATGGGCTGCTTCGGGGCCAGGGTCCCCTCCAGCACCCGCACGAACAGGATCACGCCCTGGTAGGCGTCGTAAAAGGAGTCGAAGATCAAGGCCTTGAGGGGCGCGTCCGGGTCGCCGGGCGGCGGCGGGATGCGCTCGACGATGGCCTCCAGAATCTCGGGAATGCCGATCCCCGCCTTGCCGGAGGCGAATACGGCGTCGTCGGCGGGAATGCCGATCACTTCCTCCAGCTCGCGGGCGGCGCCTTCCGGGTCGGCGGCGGGCAGGTCGATCTTGTTGACCACCGGGATGATCTCCAGGTTGTTGTCGATGGCGAGGTAGGCGTTGACGATGGTCTGCGCCTCCACCCCTTGAGAAGCGTCCACCAGCAGCAGCACGCCCTCGCAGGCGGCCAGCGACCGCGAGACCTCGTAGTTGAAGTCCACGTGGCCGGGGGTGTCGATCAGGTTGAAGACGTACTCCTCGCCGCCCGTGCCGTCGTCCTGCGGGGGGCGGACGTACTTCAGGCGGATCGGCGTGGACTTGATGGTGATGCCGCGCTCGCGCTCCAGCTCCAGCGTGTCGAGCGTCTGGTCGCGCTTGTCGCGTTCACCCATCGCGCCCAGCCGCTCCAGAATGCGGTCGGCCAGCGTGGACTTGCCGTGGTCCACGTGGGCGATGATGGAAAAGTTTCGGACTGCTGCGGGGGGCCGGACGTTCACCCCCGCAGTGTAGCGGCGCGGGGAGGGAGGCGGCCCCGGCGCCCGTGACAAACCTGCGCCCCGCCAGGCCGGGAACGCCCCCTATGCTGGGCCTGTGCGCGCACGCCGACCCCTGCCGACCCGTCCCGCGCCTCCGGCCTCCCGGCTGGCGCTGTTCGCCGCGCTGGCCCTGGGGCTGGGCGGCGGCGCCTGGTACGGCCTGTCGCGCCCGCAGAATCCGCCGGTGCAGGCGGCGGCACAGGCCCGCACGGTGGCGGGCGACTGGGAGGCGCTGCGCGCGTTCGGGCCGCGTCCGGTGGGGGAGGAGGGACATGAGCGGGCCGTGGACTGGCTGGCCGGGCAGTTCCGCGCGCTGGGCTACCGGGTGAACGAGCAGCCGGTGACGGTGGAACGGCCCTTCGACCGGGGCGGCACCCTGCGGATCGGAGCGCTGAGCGTGCCCGCCGCCGCCCTGTACGGCAGCCGGGGCGGCGAGCAGGCGGGGCGGCTGGTGCGCCTGCCCGCCGGGGCCACGGCCGAGCGGATGGAGGCGCTGGGGCTGCGTGCCCAGCTCGCGCTGACGACCTGCCGGGACTGGGAGGATACCGAGTGGAGCGAGCTGGTGGGCCGCGCCCTGCGCGCGGGGGCGCTGGGTCTGGTGCTGGTGCAGGACTGCGAGGTCCCGCAGCTTCAGCGGGTGCCCGCCACGCCGCTGCCGCTGGTGTCGGTGAGCGCGGCGGACGGGGCGCGGGTGCTGGCGCGGGCCGGGCAGCCCGCCGAGCTGAGTTCGCAGGTCGAGGTGCGCGAGGTCACGGGGCGCAACCTGATCGCCGCGCGGGTGGAAGCGGCCCCGCAGATCGTGTTCGGCGCCCACCTCGACAGCGTGAACGGCTCGCCGGGCGCCAACGACAACGCCAGCGGCGTGCTGGCCGTGCTGGACGCCGCGCGCGGGGCCGCCGGCACCGAACTGGCGGGCCGCGCCTGGTTCGTCCTCTTTGACGCCGAGGAGAACGGCCTGCACGGCAGCCGCGCTTTCGTGGACGCGCACCGCTTTGCGCTGCGGCAAACGAGGGCGATGCTGAACTTCGACATGGTGGGGGTGAGCGCCGAGGCCCTAGGGGTGGCCGCCCACGCCGAGCTGCGGCCGCTGGCGCGGGCGGTGCGGCCCGGCGTGCGGGTGTTCGAGGACGACCCGCCTGGGCGCGAGACCTTCGGGCGCAACTCGGGCGTCACCGGAAGCAGCGACCACGTGCCCTTCATGGCCTGGGGCGTGCGGACGGCCTTCATTCACCGGGGCCTGGACGACGGCTACCACGCGCCCAGTGACCGCACGCTGTCGCCCGCGCTGGTGCAGGAGGCCAGCCGCTTCGGCACCCGGCTGGCCGAGGCGGCGCTCGCTGCCCCCTGGACCCCGGACGAACCCTGCGAGGGCTTTCGCAGCGAGGGATGCTGAGGAACGCTCTCCGGTCCCGGGGGCCACACCCGGGCGCGGGGTTGCCTGCCCGCCCTCGCCTTCCGGCCCGCGCGCCGAACGTGCCCGGCGGGTCGGGTCTTGCTGCCCCTATTCCCCGCCGTGCTGGGCGTTGGTGTTGTACCGGTTGGCGAGGATAAAAAAGGTCGGCGCCCACAGCCCGACGAAGATGCCGAAGCGTTCGCCGTGGGCACGGTCCTCGGCGGAGTGGCCCCGGCCCCCCTGGGAGGCCCAGATCGCGATCGAGCCGAGAATGGAGGCGGCTCCGGCAATGGTGAACAGTTGGGCCAGCGAGCGGTTGGGCATGGCAGCGTCCCTCCGGATACAGCGTGGGGCGGCCCTGCCCCGCGCACGGCCCTGACCCCATGTGGTTGCCGCCACTTTTACCCAGGCGGCCCGCCCGAGTCTGCATGGTGGGCAACAGTAGAGGCCGCGCCCTCAGCGGGGGTCGGGACGCGGTTGTGCCAAGAGGCCGCCGCCCCCTGACCCGGCCAGCAGGCGGGCGACCGGAGCGAAGGAACGGCGGTGCACGGGAGAGACCCCCAGGTCCGCCAGCGCCGCGCGGTGGGCGGGAGCGCCGTACCCCTTGTGCGCCGCGAAGCCGTAGCCGGGGTACTCGCGGTCCAGCTCGGTCATCACCCGGTCGCGCTCGGTCTTGGCAAGCAGGCTGGCGGCCGCCACCGTGTAGCTCAGGGCGTCGGCACGGGGCGGGGCGCTCAGCGGCAGCGGTGTGCGCAGCCGCAGGTAGTCGGTCAGCAGGGCCTGGGGCGGCGGGTCGAGGCGCTCCAGCGCGCGGTGCGCGGCGGCGTGGGTCGCGCCCAGGATGTTGAGGCGGCCGATCTCCTCCGGCCAGGCGTGCTCGACGGCCCAGGCCAGGGCCACCCGGCGCACCTCCTGGGCGAAGCGGTCGCGCTGCGCTGCCGAAAGCTGTTTGGAGTCGCGAAAAGGGTAGTCCTGCGCCGAGCCGGGCAGAATCACCGCCGCCACCGTGACGGGTCCGGCCCAGGCGCCGCGCCCGGCCTCGTCCACGCCAGCCACGCGGAAGTGGCCCCGGCGCCAGTGTTCGCGCTCGAAGGCCCAGTCGGGGGTGACGGCGGCCACATGGGTGGGAGGGAGGGACATGGGGGGAAGGTAGCAGAGGGGGGGTGGATGGGAAGGGGTGACATTCTCCCTCTTTGGGCAGGAGGTCTTGATTCGGCTTGCCCCCACCCCCAGCCCTGCGCAGCAGAGGGGGGTGGACGGCACCGCCATCCCAGAGCAGGGCGGAGAAGCTCCAGAACAGGCGAGGATGACGCTACGGGTCCACAGGAAATGGGATGGACCGCAGCCGCCTCTCAGCTCCAATGCTGCCGCCTCTTCTCAATCCCCCACGGCCCCGCCTGCCCGCGCCCTGGCCTGGGCACGCAGGGCGTGTTTCAGAACCTTGCCACTGGCGGTCTTGGGCAGTTCGGGGGCAAAGACGATGCGGGTGGGCAGGGCGTGGGGAGGCAGGTGGGGACGCGCGAAGTCGAGCAGTTCGCGGGGCTGGACCCCGGCGCCCGGATGCAGGGTCACAAAGGCGACGGGCAGGTCGTCTCCTCCTCCCCCCTCGCCCGGCGCGGCGACCACCACGGCCTCGCGGACGCTGGGGTGGCGGTAGAGCACGGCCTCGATCTCCACGCTGGAGACGGTCTGCCCGGCCACGCTGAGCAGGTCCCCGGCGCGGTCGAGAATTTCCAGCCGTCCGTCGGGGTGGACGCAGGCCACGTCCCCGGTGTGCAGCCAGCCGTTTTGGAGGGCGCGGCGGGTCGCGGCGCGGTTTTTGTAGTAGCCCTTCATGGTCTGGTTGCTGCGAATCACGACCTCGCCGGGCGTCGCGCCGTCGGGCGGCACAGGCGCCCCGCCGGGCGTGACCACCCGCACCTGCCCGCCGAAGATCATCGGGTGCCCCTGCCGGGCCAGCACCGCTGGGGCGTCCGGCAGCCCGGCCAGGTCGGCGCTGTCGGTGAGGGTCAGCAGGGCGCTGGTCTCGGTCAGGCCGTAGGAGTGCAGCACCTCGAAGCCCTGGGCCTGGAGGGTGCCCAGCAGCCGGGGGTGCGGACTGGTCCCTGCGACCGCCAGCCGCACCGGCCGGGGCAGACTCAGCGGCGCGGCGGCGTCGGCCAGCGGCGCGAGCAGCGCGGGGGAGGCACACAGGTGGGTGACCCGGCCCGTCAGCAGAGCCGCGCGCAGCCGCTCGGGTGTCAGCTCGGGCAGCGTGACGTGGGTGCCGCCCGCCGCCGTAACGGCCCAGGCGCAGCCCCAGCCGTTGCCGTGCGCCAGCGGCAGCGCGTGCAGAAAGACGCTGCCGGGCCGCAGGTCGAGGTGGTAGAGCATGTTGGCGAGGTTCACGAAGGCCCCTCGGTGCGTCAGCATCACGCCCTTGGGGTCGCTGGTCGTGCCCGAGGTGTAGTTGATGCTGATGGGCTGGTCCTCGTCCAGCCTGTCGGGAAGCGCCAGCGGGGCCGGGGCGACGCCCGCGAGCCGTCCGGCCAGCGTTGACCCCGCGCCGATGGGCAGCGTGGGAACGCCGCTCTTGTGCAGCGCCTCCGCCACCCGGGGCAGGTGCGCGGCGTCCACCAGCGCCAGCACCGGGTCGGCGTGGCCGCTCAGAAAGCGCAGCGCCTCGTCCCCGAAGGCCGGATTCAGCGGCACGATCACCCCTCCGGCCAGCGGCACCGCGTGAAAGGCCAGCAGCGCGTCGCCACTGTTGGGCGAGATCAGCAGGACGTGGCCGCCGGAGGTCAGGCCCTGTTCGCGCAGGAGCGTCACCAACCGGGCCGTGCGGCCCGCGAACTGCGCGGTGCTGACTGTCTGCCCGCCTTCCTCCAGCAGCGGCCTTTCGGGCCGCAGGGCCAGGGCGCGCAGTACGGCGTCCAGCGGCGTCAGCGGTGTTTTCACAGTCCGTCCAGTCTGAGGAGAGGGCAAGGTGAGCGACTCGGCTTGTCTAGATCGGTCGAAGAAGCTGGCCTCCCAAGGGCAGATCGTCTAGACAGGCTCTCTTCATCTCCACTGGGGGAACGCTCATACTTCACGCACCGACAACCTCCTCGTGCTGTGTCCGCGCTGCTCTTTGCGTGGCCCCTTTCCGCGCTGCGTCTGGCTTCCCCGGTTGCCCCTTTGCAGGAGGTGAAATGCCGCCCGTGTCCGCCGCTCCACCGGCTGCCCGTCAGCTGCACGTCGAGAACGTCACGCTGACTTTCGGCGGTCTCAACGCCCTGACCGACGTGAGCCTCATCGTTCCCGAGGGCGAGATCGTGAGCATCATCGGTCCCAACGGGGCGGGCAAGACCAGCCTGCTCAACTGCATCAGCGGCTTTTACCACCCGACGCGTGGGCGCATCACCTTCGGGGAACACGACCTGTCGCGCTCGGCGCCCAACGTGGTGACCGGCTTCGGGATCGCCCGCGCCTTTCAGAACCTCGAACTGTTCCGGGGCCTGAGCGTGGTGGAAAACCTGCTGCTCGCCCGGCACACCCACCTGCGCTACGGCCTGCTCGACAGTCTGTTCTTCTACGGCCGTGCCAGCCGCCAGGAGGCGGAAAACCGCGCCTATGTCGAGCGGATCGTGGATTTCATGGAGCTGGAAGCCTACCGCGCGCACCCGGTGGGCACGCTGAGTTACGGCATCCAGAAGCGCGTGGAGGTGGCGCGGGCACTGACCCTGGCGCCCCGCCTGCTGCTGCTCGACGAGCCGATGGCGGGTATGAACGTCGAGGAAAAGGAGGACATGGTGCGCTTTATCCTCGACATCCAGCGCGAGCAGGGGATCACGGTGGTCCTGATCGAGCACGACCTGGGCGTGGTGATGGACATCAGCGACCGGGTGTACGTGCTCGACTTCGGGCAGCGCATCGCCGGGGGCACGCCCGCCGAGGTCAGCGCCGACCCGCGCGTGATCGAGGCCTATACCGGAGTCGCGCAGCCCGGGGTCGCCCAGCCGGCGGCCGCTCCGCAGGGCAGGGCGCCGGCGGTGGGCACATGAGCCTGGGCGACGTGACCACGCTGACCATTCCGCAGCTGCTGGCGCGGCGGGCGGCCGCGACGCCGAACGCCGTCGCCCTGCGCCACAAGCAGTACGGCATCTGGAACGAGACGACCTACGCGGCCTACCTGGAACGCGCCCGCGAGGTCGCCGCCGGGCTGTACGCGCTGGGGGTGCGCCGGGGGGACAAGGTCGCCATCCTCGCGGAGAACATCCCCGCCTGGGTTTACCTGGAGGTCGGGGCGCAGGCGCTGGGCGCGATCAGCGTGGGCGTCTACCAGAGCAGCGTGGCGTCCGAGGTCCGCTACGTCGTGGACTACACCGACGCGGTGGTGGTGCTGGCCGAGGACGAGGAGCAGGTGGACAAGCTGCTCGAACACCGGCACGAGTTGCCGCAGGTCCGCCGGGTCATCTACGAGGATCCGCGCGGCATGAGCCGCCACGCCGGGGACGACTGGTTCCTGTCTTTCGACGAGCTGCTGGAGCTGGGGCGGCACGACCCCTCGGACGTGTTCGGGCGCGAGTCGGCGCTGGGAAGACCGGACGACCTCTGCCACTTCTCGCTCACGAGCGGCACGACCGGCCTGCCCAAAGCCGCCATGCTCAGCCACCGCAACCTGCTGTACATGGGCCAGGCACTCTCCGAGGTCGATCCGCTGCGGCCCGGCGACGACTACCTCTCCTTTTTGCCGATGGCCTGGATCGGCGAGCAGATGATGACGGTCGCGGTGGCCCTCGCCAGCGGCCTGACCGTGAACTTCCCGGAAAGCACCGAGACCGCCATGCACGACCTCGTCGAGATCGGCCCGCACGTGATGTTCGCCCCGCCGCGCGTGTGGGAGAACATCCAGTCGCAGATGTTCCTGCGGATGCAGGAGAGCTACGGGGTGAACCGCGCCCTGTACCGCCGGCTCCTGAAGTGGAGCACGGACGCTGCCGACGCCTCATTGACCGGGCAGAAACCGGGGGCCATGACCGCCTTCAAGCGCTGGCTGGCCTACTGGGGGCTGACCCGGCCCTTGCTCGACCAGCTGGGCTTCTTGCGGCTGAAACGGGCCTACACGGGGGGCGCGGCGCTCGGCCCCGACGTGTTCCGCTTCTACCACGGCCTGGGCGTGAACCTGAAGCAGATCTACGGCCAGACCGAGATCGTGGGCATCGCCTATGTCCACCGCGACGGCGACGTGCGCTTCGACACGGTGGGCAAGATCCTGCCGGGCGGCGAGGTCCGCATCGCCGACGACGGCGAGATCATCAGCCGCAGTCCCGCCGTCTGCCACGGCTACTACAAGAAGCCGGGGGCGACTGCCGAGACCATCCGGGAAGGCTGGCTGCACTCCGGGGATGCGGGCCGCCTGACGGCAGACGGCCACCTGGTCGTGATCGACCGCCTGAGCGACGTGATGCACAGCAGCGCGGGCGAGCGCTTCAGCCCGCAGTTCATCGAAAACCGCCTGAAGTTCAGCCCCTACATCAAGGAGGCGGTCGTGCTGGGCGACGGGCAGCCTGAGGTGACGGCGCTGCTCAACCTCGATCCCCTCACCGCCGGGCAGTGGGCCGAAAAACGCCAGCTCGCCTACACGACCTACATGGACCTCAGCAGCAAACCCGACCTCGCCGGGCTGATCGCGGGGGAGGTGCAGGCGGTCAACGCGCGCCTGGAACCCCACGAGCGCGTCCGCCGCTTCGTGCTGCTGTACAAACAGCTCGACGCCGACGACGACGAGCTGACCCGCACCGGCAAGGTCCGGCGTGGGGTCATCCGCGAGCGGTATGCGCCCATCATCGCCGCGCTGTACGACGGCTCCGAGAGGGTGCGCGTGCAGGCCGAGTTCAAGTACCAGGACGGGCAGGTGCAGCGGGTGGAGACGGAGGTGCCGGTCCACCGGGTGCCGGGCGCGGAAACCGCCCCGGCCACCGTCCCCCAGCCCCGCGCGGCGGTGGGCGCGTGACCCCTGCCCCCCTGCGCCTTCTCGCCCGAAAGGACGCCTGAGTGGACCTCCTCCCGCAACTGATTCTCGCTGGCGTGGTGATCGGCTCGATCTACGCGCTGGCCGCGCTGGGCTTCGTCCTGATCTACAAGTCCAGCCGCGTCATCAACTTCGCGCACGGGCAGATCATCGCCACCGGGGCCTTTATCGCCTTTGCCCTGACGCAGCGCGGCGTGAACTTCTGGCTGGCGGGCCTGATCGCCATGCTCGCCACCTTCCTGCTGGGGATGCTGATCGAGCGCGTCTTTCTGCGGCGGATGGTGGGCGAGCCGATCATCTCGGTGATCATGGTGACCATCGGCCTGAGCAGCGTGATCGACGGGCTGCTGCACCTCACCCCCTACGGGGCCGGGAGCTTTTCCTTCCAGACGCCCGCCGTGCTGACCGGGCAGGGGCTGGAGCTGTTCGGCACGCCGCTCTCGCGCACTCAGATCGCCGGGGTGCTCGCGGCGCTGGGGCTGCTGGCGGGCTTCACCTACTTCTTCAACAAGTCCACCCTGGGCATCACCATGCGCGCGGTGGCCGACGATCAGATGGCCGCGATGAGCGTGGGCACCAGCGTCGAGCGCGTCTTCGCCCTCGCCTGGGCCGCCGCCGGGCTGAGCGCCGCCGCCGCCGGGGTGATCCTGGGCCTGATGAGCGGCCTGACGCTGGGCGGCCTCGCCGGAATCGGCCTGAAGGTCTTCCCGGTCGTGATCCTGGGTGGGCTGGACAGCGTGGTGGGCGCGATTGTCGGCGGGATGCTGATCGGCATTCTGGAAAACCTGTCGGCGGGGTACCTCGACGCCATCGTGCCGGGCGGCGGCACCCGCGAGGTCTTTCCTTTCATCGTGCTGATCGCGGTGCTCCTGATCCGGCCCTACGGCCTGTTCGGCACGAAGGAGATCGAACGTGTGTAAGCCCCCCCTTCCGGCCGGGGAGGCCCGCTGATGCCCGCTTCCCGCTTTACCCAGACCGGCAACTACCGCACCCGCTACCGGCAGGACCAGACGATCTTCGCCACCTGGGCCGAGCAACTCTCGCTGATCGTCTTTGTGGGGCTGCTGCTCGCGCTGCCGCTGCTGCTCCCCAAGACCCTCCTGCGCGACGTGAACCTGATCATGATCTACGCGGTCGCGGTGATCGGCCTGAACGTGACGACCGGGTACACCGGCCTGATCAACATCGGGCAGGCGGCTTTCATGGGCGTGGGCGCCTACGCGACGGCGCTGGCGGCGACCCGGCTGAACCTCCCGTTTTTCCTGGCGATTCCGCTGGGCGGGGTGGCGGGGGCGCTCGTCGGGACCTTCGTGGGGCTGCCCAGCTTGCGGCTGAAGTACCTGTACCTCGCGGTCGCCACCCTGGCCTTTCAGATCATCTTCGAGTGGACGGTCGGGCACCTGCCGATCCTGCAACAGGGCGGCGCGATCCCGCTGCCGACCGTGCAGGTGTTCGGCATCCGCGACACCTTCTTCAACCACAACATCTTCTGGTACTACCTGATCCTGCCCGTGCTGGTGCTGCTCGCCCTGCTGTGGCGCAACGTGCTGCGGACCCGGCACGGCCGCGCCCTGATCGCCGTGCGCGACAACGACCGCGCCGCCGCCGCGATGGGCATCCACCCGGGGCGGGCCAAGCTCACCGCCTTCCTGATCGGCTCCTTCTACGCGGGCATCGCGGGCGGCCTCTTCGCCTACTTCCAGAAAGCGGTCGTGATCGAGGATTACGGCCTGCACATCAGCGTGCAGCTGCTGGCGATGGCGATTGTGGGCGGCCTGGGCAGCCTGCCGGGCGCCTTTCTGGGTCCCCTCTTTATCGTCGCGCTCGACCGCAGCATGGAGGCCGCGAGCGGCTGGCTGGGCGCCCAGAACCTTTTCCCGGAAGGGGTGGACGCGGCGACGGCGCTGCGGCCCCTGGCGTTCGGCCTCACCATCGTCCTCTTCCTGATGTTCGAGCCGCGCGGCCTGGCGAACTGGTGGCGGCTCTCGCGGATGTATTTCAAGAAATGGCCCTACAAGTTCTGAGACGGCCCCGCGAGCGAAGCGGGTTGCCGCAGAAAGAGCGGTCATGCCGTGCAGCGGGGGGCGGCGTCCTTCCGACCCCCGCAGAACGAAATGGCCGCGATCCACCTTCCACCTTCATCCACTCTCACCCGCGCCCCTTCCCCTCTCCCGGAGGTTGCACCATGAAGAAAGCACTTGCCCTGACCGCCCTCGTTTCCCTCTCCCTCGCCGGCGCGCAGAAGACCGTGACCCTGGGCTGGTCGGGCGCCATTACCGGCCCCACCTCGGACGCGGGGGCGAGCTACGCGGCGGGCGTGGAGGACTACTGCAAGTACGCCACCAGCCAGAACATGCTGCCCGGCGTGCGGCTCAACTGCGTGGTGCGCGACGACCAGTACAACAACGCGAACACCCAGCGCAATTTCGAGGAGTTCGTGGGCAACCAGAACGCGCCGCTGTTCCTGAGCTACAGCACCGGCAGCAACCTCCAGCTCAAGGGCGTGATCGAGGAGACCAAGGTCCCCACCCTCCCGGCGAGCTACCACATCGGCCTCATCGACCCGCCCAACAACACCTACATGTTCTTGCCGGTCAGCTCCTACAGCGAGAACATCGTGGCGCTGCTGGAGTACGTGGCGAAAAAGGACCGTGGGGCGAAAGTCGCGCTGGTCGTGAACCCCAGCCCCTTCGGGCGCGACCCGGTCGTGGACGCCCGCAAGGCCGCCACCCGCCTGGGCCTCAGAATCGTGGACGTGCAGGAGGTCGGCGGCAACAACCTCGACAACACGGCGATGCTGCGCCGCTTCGAGTCGCAGGGGGTGGGGTACGTCATCAACCAGAACACCGCCGGGCCGGTGGCGAACATCCTCAAGGACGCCAAGCGCCTGAACCTGCTGGGCAAGATGCAGTTTATGGGCGCGCACTACGCGGGCGGCGAGGACCTCACCAAGCTGGCCGGAGACGCCGCCGAGGACTTCATCTGGGCGACGAGCTACTACCTCTACGACGAGGGCAACCGCCCCGGCATCCAGCTCGTCAAGAAGATCGGCGCGCAATACAACCGCAAGGCCGACACCATCCGCAGCGTCCACTACACCAGCGGGATGCTCGCCGCCGCTATCGCGGTCGAGGCGATGAAGCGTGCCAAGACCGACCTGACCGCCGCCGGGCTGTACAAGGGCATCATCAGCATGAACGGCAGCCGCGCCTTTAACCCCGGCTTCTCGGTCGGCCCGGTGACCTTCAGCGCGAAAGACCACGTGGGCGCCGAGAGCCTGCGCCTCTTGCAAGCTGACCAGACCGGCAACTTCAAGGCGATCACGGGCGCGCAGCGCAGCCAGCTGTTCCCGCTGGTGCATCCGCTAAGGTAAGGCCCACCGCGTCCCCTGGCGTGCCGCTGCGTGCCGGGGGACGGCACAGTCCGCCTTCCACCGCCCCAAGGAGGTCCTGCTCTTGACCCTCTCTCCCCCTCCAGCGGCCGCCGCTCCCCCGCCCCTCGCGGCGGCCCGCGACCCCGGCGACCTGACCGTCAACAACGTGGAGGTCGTCTACCACGACATCATTCAGGTGCTGCGCGGCGTGTCGCTGACCGTGCGAGCTGGAAGCGTCACGGCGCTGCTGGGCACCAACGGCGCGGGCAAGACCACCACCCTGCGCGCGATCTCGGGACTGCTCAAGCCCGAGAACGGCCGGATTCTGGAAGGCACCGTCACCTTCGGCGGGAGGACCCTCAGCGCCCTGGGCGGCACCGAGGTGGTGGGGGCGGGCGTCGTGCAGGTGCCCGAAGGCCGCCGGGTCTTCAAGCACCTCTCGGTCGAGGAGAACCTGCGCGCCGGGGCGATCCTGGGGCGCGGGGACTGGCGGGCTGACCTGGAGCGCATCTACAGCTACTTTCCCAAGCTGCGGACGCTCCGGACCCGCCAGGCAGGCTACACCTCGGGCGGCGAACAGCAGATGCTGGCGATTGGCCGCGCCCTGATGGCCCACCCCCGGGTGTTGCTGCTCGACGAGCCGTCGCTGGGCCTGGCGCCGCTGCTGGTGGCCGAGATTTTCGACAATGTCCGGCGCATCAACCGCGAGGAAGGCCTGAGCGTCCTCGTGGTCGAGCAAAACGCCAACATCGCCCTGCGCCACAGCGACTACGGCTACGTGATGGAAGGCGGCCGCATCGTGATGGAAGGCCGCAGCGCCGAGCTGGCCGACAACCCCGACGTGCGGGAGTTCTACCTGGGCGTGACCGAACACGGCCAGCGCCGGAACTTCCGCGACGTGAAAAGCTACAAGCGGCGCAAACGCTGGATGTGAGGCGCGCCGCACCGGGAAGGAGGTGGTGGGTTGTGGGACGAGGCAAAAGACCACAGCTCAGCCGCGTGCAACGGCTTGTTACTCCTCCCTTCCTGCGGGGGAGGGGGATGGCAGGCAACGCCTGTCCAACTCTTTGGGGACTCCATGACCAATACCCTGATCTCGTCCGCTCCGGCTCCGCCTGACCTGCCCGCCCTGCTGGGGCGGCTGCGAACGCTGCCCCTCTACCGCGCGGCCCTGACCGGGCTGCCGCAGGACGCCCCCTGGACCGACGTGCCGCTGCTCACCCGCGAGCGCCTGACCGGGGCGTGGGCGGCGGGCGAACTCGTCCACCCGGACGCTGTGCGCGTTCACCTCACGCCCCACCCCGGCGGGGGCTGGCTGCCCGAGTACGCCACGCGGGCGGACATCGCGGCGCATGGCCGGGCCTCGGCGGCGGCGTTCGGGCGGGCAGGCGTGCGGCCTGGAGACCACGTGCAGGTCGCGTTCGGCTACCACCGCTTCGCGGGCGGCTGGCTGATGCAAGACGGCCTGGAAGCCCTGGGCGCCAAGACCATCCCTTTCGGGCCGGGCGAGACGGAAGCGCAGCTCGACACCCTGGCGCGGCTGGGGGTGCGGGTGCTGGTGTCCGCGCCCAGCTTCGCGCAGAAGCTCGGGGAGGCGGGCGCGCGGGTCGAACTGCTGATCTCGTCGGGCGAGCCGCTGACCTCTATCGCGGGCCGCCGTGAGCGGGTGCAGGCGGCGCTGGGGGGCACGGCCCTGGACTGCTACGCCACCAGCGAGGCGGGCCTGATCGCGCTGGAGACGCCCCGGCAAGACGGCCTGCGGGTGCTCGACGACTGGGTTTTCGTGGAGGTGCTTGACCCCGACAGCGGCCAGCCGGTCGCGGACGGCGAGCGCGGCGAACTCGTGGTGACCCACCTGGCCAAGGAGGCGATGCCGCTGCTGCGCTTCCGCACCGGGGACCTGACCCGGCTGGAGCGGCGGGCGGACGGCGCCTATCTGCCGGGTGGCGTGTTCGGCAACGTCGGCGGAATGCTCAAGGTCAAGGGCGTGAAGCTCTTTCCGCGCGAGGTCGCGTTCTGGCTGGCCGGGCACGGCCTCGACCACGCGGCCCATACGCTGCGGCTGTGGTCGCAGGGCGGCGCCGACCGGGTGGGGGTCACCGTGCGTGGGGAGAGCCGGAGTGACCTGGAGGCGGTGCAGGCCGACTTCCAGCGCCGCTTCGCCGTTCGCCTCGACGCCCTGAGTCTCGACCCCGCCCACGAGGGCCGGGGCGTGGTGGACGAGCGCGGCTAAAGGGAGCGGGGCTGGCGAAAAGGCCAACCCCGCTGGCAATGGGAGGAAGACAGGGGGCTGGCCTCTACTCCGCCGGATAGCGGGTCAGGCCGCTGTAGCGCACGACCCGGCCGCTACCCGGCGCCCCCACACCGTTCTCGGCCACGTAGGCGTCCCCGGCAGCGTTGAAGGCGAGGGAAGTGGGGTAGTTCAGGCCACTCAGGACCGTCTCCTTGACGCCGCCCGCCTTCAGGCGGATCACCGACCCCGCGTTGGGCACGAAGGGGCTGCCGCCCGGCGCCGGGGCGAAGCGGCCGAAGGACACCGCATAGAGGTTGCCGTCCGGCCCGCGTTCCACGTCGGTGAGCATGGTCATGCCGGTGGCAAAGTCGCTGACCGTACCGCCCGAGACCTTCACCACCCGCGCCGCGCCGCTGGGGAAGGGGCCGCCGCTGAGCAGCGAGACGTAGGCGGCGCCGTCCTGGCCGAAGGCGACCCCGGTCGGCACCGACTGCGCGCCTGTCCCGGTGCGGCCCGCCAGTGAGGCGACCAGGCTGACCGCGCCGCTGCCGGGGTCCACCTTGAACAGCGCGTTGGCGCCCGCGTCGGCCACGTACAGCTGCCCGTCCGGTCCGGCCCCCAGGCCGTAGGCGTGCGAGTCGATGCCGCCCTGCTCGGCGGGGACGCCGTCGGGGTTGGTGGCCGCCTCGAAGGCGAACACGTTGGCGACCTCGGTGGCCGCCGCCCCGTCGATCCGCAGCACGGCGGACGCCCCCGCAGGGCGGGCGATGGAGAATCCGGCGTTCCACACCCCGTTGGCGACGTAGACGTTGCTGCCGATCACCGCGATCTTGCCGCCCCCGGTGGGACCGATGCCGGGAATGAAGATGGACGGCGTGTTCGCCACCACTGTCTGGGTGCCGTCCGGCGCCACCCGGACCACACGGGCCGTGGGGCCGTAGTTGCCCTCCGCGTTGCCCTGCGGCGAGGGCACGTCGAAGGGCGTCTCCCCGCCCAGCCCGTCGTCGGTGACCCACAGGGTGCCGTCGCTGCCCACGTGGACCCCCTGGGGACCGTTGAGGCCGGTCGCCACCACGCGCGGGGGACCGGCCTGGGTGTGCGGCAGGGGCAGCGAGGCGCAGCCCAGCAGCAGCCCGGCCGAGACCAGGGCCGTGAGCGGCAAGCGAATAAGGTTCCGGGACGCTTCTTTGTGCATGACGCCTCCGTTTCCCGCTGCGGGCGCCTCCCCGGCGGGTGCCGGGGTGATGTGTGAACGTGCCCCGCAGATCAGGACTCCTCGACCCTGCTTCCAACGTAAAACCGCCGGATACCGCCACAGTACTCCTTCGCTCCCGGCTCCGGGGAGGGCGGCCGGGGGAGAAAAGCCGCCCGCTTCCCTCTGCCTTGTCCTCCTCTGTCCTGACCCGCGCGCCCCGACACGACCGGCGCTGTGCCACTCTGTGAAGCGTGACTGGCCGGGGCAAACAGAAGATCAGACGACACCGCGCGGCGCCGGAGCGCCCGGAAGCCTCCCCCCCGCAGGTGGGGGGCTACTTTGACGTGCAGGCCGCCGAGTTGCCCGCCCGGCTCGGCGGCCTGCACGCCCTGACCAAACCCGGCGTGCGCGGCTTTCCGGGGGTGGACCCGGCGCAGGCGTTGCTGGCCCAGACGATGCGCAAGGGGCGCGTGACGGGCGACGTGCTCGACCTCACGGCGATGGGGGGGCTGCTGGCGAGCCTGCCGGGCGTGACGCTGCGGGCGGTGGAGGGGTCGGCGGCGGCCCTGAGGGTCCTCGCGGCGGCGGGTCTCGAGGCCCACGCCGCCGCGCCCGGCGACGACCTGCGCGGGCACTGGCCCACCCGGGCGCCGACGGTGGCCCTGGTGCTGTCGGGTGACCGGGGTACCGCCTACGCTGCGGCGCAGGTCGCCTGGGCGCACGCCAGTACCCCGCCCGGCGGGACCCTTTACCTGGCTGGGGACCGCGACAAGGGCTTCGACCGCTACGTGCGCGCGGCGGGCGCGGCCTTCGGGACGGGGGAGACCATCGCCCGCGACGGCGGCATGCGGGTGGCGCAGCTGGTCCGCCGCCCCGGCCCCACCCCCGCCGTTCCCGACCCCGAGGGCTACGAGCTGGGCGGCGTGCGGGTGGTCGGCCTGCCGGGCGTCTTCAGTTCGGGGCGGCCCGACAAGGCGACCGCGCTGCTGCTGGGCACCCTGGACGACCTCGACCTGGCCCTCGACCTGGCGGGCAAGCGCGTGCTCGACCTGGGCGCGGGCACCGGAGTGATCGGCGCCTGGGCCGCCCGCCGGGGCGCGGCGGTCACGCTGCTGGACGGCGACCTTCAGAGCGTCCGCAGCGCGCAGGCCACGCTCGCCGCCAACGGCCTGACGGGCGAGGCATTGCACAGCGACGTGGACGCGGCGCTGGGAGAGCGGACCTTCGACGTGGTCCTCACCAACCCGCCCTTCCACGTCGGGCGGGGCGTCGTGCTGGACGTGGCGCGCGAATTCATCGCGGCGGCCTCCCGGCGGTTGACCCCCGGCGGCACCCTTTACCTCGTCGCCAACGAGCCGCTGCCCTACGAGGCGGCGATGGAGAGCGTCGGCCCGGTGCGGGAGCTGCGGCGTGAAGGGGGCTTCAAGGTGCTGGCGGCGGCGCGGGCAGGCTGAGGCGCGGGCGGTCTGGCGGGGTGGCCGCGCCGCCCCCCTTCGCGTTACCGCCCTGCTTCCAGCACCTGCCGCACCCGCTCGGGCAGCGCGGCGCGGTCTTCGGGCTTGAGGGTGCCCCGGGGCCTGCGGTGCGCCAGCGCCAGGTACATCTCGGCCTGCTGGGCCAGAAATCCCCGGTAGCCTGCCTCGCCCCCGCTGCGGACGCATTCCAGCGCCAGCAGGTCGAGCTGCTCTTCGAGCAGGGCCAGCGCCAGAAAGCGGGCCGCGTTCGTGCCGCTGTCGCCCAGCAGCGCGGGCAGGGCCGCGAGGCGCTCGGGCGCGCGGGTCAGGGTGCGGGCGGCCCGCCGGACGTTGGGGTCCTCCAGGGTCAGGGTGCAGGCGCGGCAGGGCTGCTCCTGGCTGGCCTCGCCGCACACCGGGCAGGGTCGCCAGCCCTGTTCCTCGCGCCACTTGCGCGCGCGGGTGATCGCCTCGGCGGCCCTCAGCGCCACCTGCTTCAGGTCGCCGTCCACGTTCCGCACCAGCGCCTGCGCGCGGGCGCGGTCGGGGGCGGGCAGCGGGGCCACCCGGGGCGGGGGCGGGGGCGCCCGGACGGTCCCCACGCTGAAGCGGATCTCGGTGACGCGTTCCTCGCCCAGCAGCGCGTTCAGGCTTTTCAGAAAGTGGTGGCGCTGCATGGTCAGGTGGTGCGCGGTGGCGCTGTCGCGAACCTCCACGAACAGGGTGCCGCCCTGCTGCGACCGGGGCCGGGTCAGCCGCGCGATCTCCGGCCCCACCGCCTGCGGCCACGCCAGGATCGCCCGCGCCCGCTGCACCCCCTTGGCGATCCGCGCCGTGCCCAGCGTGGCGTTCATCAGCTGCGAGAGGTCGCGCGGGCCGCCCAGGCGCCGGGGTTTACTCATGGGTGCCCTTCGGGCCGTGAGGGGTGAGTGGGAAGTGGGACGTGGAAAGAGACAGGCCGCCGACCCACTGCCCACGGACCACCAACCTCTGCCAGCTCCTCCTCATGCCCCCACCTCCACCGGGGCCTCCTCCGGCATGAAGCGGCCCGCGTGCGCCCGCAGGGTCAGCACGGCGCCCGGCGCCCGCTCAGTGCCGGTCACGAGGGCCTGCGGCACGCTGGCGGCGAGGTCGAGGAGAAAAGCCCGGCGTCCGGGGTCGAGTTCAGCGGAAAAGTCGTCGATGAGCAGCACCGGCTTTTCCCCGAATCTCTCGGCCAGCAGTTCGAGTTCGGCGCGGCGCAGGGCCAGGGCGACCGTGCGGCCCTCGCCCCGGCTGGCGTACTCGCTCGCCGCGAAAGCGCCCAGCGTCAGCGTGAGGTCGTCGCGGTGCGGCCCCGTCACGGTCGAGCCGCGCGCGAGTTCCTCGGCCCGGCGTCCGGCGAGGTCGGCGGCGTAGGTCTCGGGCGCGGTGGACTCGGCCAGGGTCAGCGTCAGCGGCTTGCGGCTGCCCAGCGCCTCGTTGGCCTCGGCGGCCAGCTCGTTCAGGCGGGTCAGCGCCCGGCGGCGAAAGAGCATGATGTCGGTGCCGAGCCGCACCAGCGCGTCGTCCCAGACGTGCATGGCCCAGTCCTCGCCCGCACGCAGGGCCGCGTTGCGCTGCGACACCGTGCGGTCGTAGCGCGCGAGCTGCTGCCCGTAGCGGGCGCTCAGGCGCGAGAGCAGCGCGTCGAGGTACGCCCGCCGCCCCGCCGGGGGGCCAAAGACCAGCTCACTGTCTTCGGGCCTGATCCACACGGCGCTCCCGCGCGGCAGGTCCCCGGTCCGCACCCGCACCCCGTCCACCTTCAGCTGCCGCCGCCCGCGCCCCAGCCCGACCTCCTGAATGCTGAGGCTGCCGCCCTGCTGCACGTCGGCGCGCACGTAGGCCTCGCGCTCGCCCGACTGCACGAGCTGTTCGAGCTTGGGGGCGTCCGTCAGCCCGGTCAGCGCCAGGTAGGCGGCCTCCAGCAGGTTGGTCTTGCCCGCCCCGTTCTCTCCGAACACGCCGGTCACGCCCGCCGGAAAATTCAGCGTTCCGGGCGCGAGATTCCGGTAGTTCAGGGTCGAGAGCGACGAGAGATGCACACCCGCCATTCTACCGCCGGGCGCCGGGCGCCGGGGGTGCGCGGAATGCAGTTGGGGGTCTGGGGCGCGGGGAGAGAGAGATCCGCCTGCCTTCCCCGCGTACCATCCTCCCCATGACCCCTGACCGTGACGCCCTGCTCGTCCTCGCCCCGCACCCGTCCGGCGCCCTGCCCGCCGACGTGCTGCGCGACATGCTGGGCGAGGACGCGTTCGACACGCCGGCGCGCGAAGCCTTCCTGCGCCGGGTCTTTCTGGAGGGTGACCCCTACACCGACCTGATCTACGCGGTGCCGGGCGCCCGCTTCCTGCAAGCGCCCTGGAGCCGCTTTGCCGCCGACCTCAACCGCAGGCGCGACGACACCGAGGACAACGGGGTGCTCAAGCTGACCGACTTTGCCCGGCAGCCGCTTTACCCGCCAGGCTTCACCCTGACGCCCCAGCAACGCGAGGCCCGGCTGCGGCGCGTCTGGGACGCTTTTGACGCCCAGGTCGGGGCGGAGCTGGCGGGCGCGCGGCTGATGATCGTGGGGCACTCGATGGCCTCGCACGGCCCGGCCCTCGGTCCCGACACGGGCACGCCCCGCCCGGCCCTCACCTTGATGCCCGGCAGCGAGCAGGCGCCGACCTTTCCCCGCGACCGCTGGGACGCCCTGCAAGGGGCCTGCGCCGAGGCCTTCGCCCCGGTCCTGACCGGCGACCTCACCCGGGTGGCGGTGGGCGACCCCTGGACCACCGACACCCTCAGCGCGACCTGGCAGGCCCGCACGGGCGTCCCCGCCTTCGGGCTGGAGATCAACGTGGCGCTGTACTACGCCGAGTGGGGCGTGCTGCGCGAGGGCGCCTTGCAGGAGCTGAACGCGGCCTTCACGCGCTTCGCGGACGCGGCTTTGGGGCTGGCTTTGGGGCTGGTGGAGGGGTAAGTCTACGCCTCCCGCGTCGCCAGCTCGCGCACCGTGTTCAGCAGCTCCCGCGCCGCCGCCTGATCGGGCGCGTCTGCCAGCGCCCCGGCCAGCAGCTCCAGCCCCTCGGCGGCCTGGGCGTCCGCGTAGGCCTGGGCGTAGTCCACGCTGCCGCCCTCCAGCAGCCAGCGGTGAATCTCGGCGATGGCGCCCGCATCCTTGTCGGCGCGGTCGCGGCGCATCTGGTCCAGAAAGGTGGCCTGCTGGTCTTGCGGGGCGTGCGCGAGCCAGTGCAGCACGATCAAGGTGCGCTTGCCCTCCCACAGGTCGCCGCCGATCTCCTTGCCGTACTTGGCGGCGTCGCCGCTGAGGTTCAGCACGTCGTCCCGAATCTGGAAGGCGGTGCCCAGCCGCAGCCCGGCGGCCAGAAAGCGCCCGTCGGGCGTGACGCCGGCAGCCAGCGCGCCCAGGTGCAGCGGCACGACCACCGTGTAGCGCGCGGTCTTGAGCCGCACCATCTCCAGGTAGTCGGCCTCGGTCAGGTCCCAGCGGCGGTGCTCGACCCAGGCGAGGTCGAGGTGCTGGCCCTCGGCGGTGCGCCAGACCATCTCCAGAAAGGCTTCCATGCCCCCCGGTACCCCGGCGCGGTGTACGGCGGCCCACATGGAAGCGTGCAGCGCGTCCCCCGCGTTGATCGCCAGCGGCACCCCGTGCAGGCGGTGCAGGGCCGGGCGGCCCCGGCGCTCCTCCGAGTCGTCCTCGATGTCGTCGTGGATCAGGACCCAGTTCTGAAACAGTTCCAGGCCCGCCGCCAGCCACAGCGCCGCCTCCCACCGGGCGGGGTCCCTGCCCGCCCCGTGCGCCCGCGCCGAGGCCAGCAGCAGCTCCGAACGCAGGCCCTTGCCGCCGCGCCGGGGGTAGTCGCCCAGCATCTCGCCCAGCAGCGCGAGGTCCTGCGCGCACCGCTCGGAAAGGGGCGGTTCCAGGGGGCCGCGCCTGCGGGGCAGCAGCGACAGCACGCGGTCGAGCAGTTCGGAACGCATCGGGAGGCAGTCTAGCCGGGGCCGGGGCGTGAGGGGCGCCGCTGCGCTCCACCCGTCGGCCGGCGCGGCCCCACTTGTGCCGGCGAAAGGCCCCGTCTTGCAATCGGTCTTGCCAGAGCCTACACTCCTGGCAAGCAAACTTGCAAAGCGCAGGGCAGGCCTGGAAGGGGGGCAGCCGCCGATGACCGAGATCCGGGAAGGACCTTCTCCGCTGGCCTCGCTGCGGGCGCAGAGGCCGCTGACCGCAACCGAGGGGCGCATTGCGGCGCACCTCACGCAGCACTGGGCCGAGCTTCCGCTGATGAGCGCCGCCGAGGTCGCGCAGGACCTGGGGGTGAACCCGTCGAGCGTCACCCGCTTCGCGCAGGCGCTGGGATACCGGGGCTACCCGGACCTGCAACGGGCGGTGCGGCTGGAGCTGCGCGCCCGGCACGCCCCCGCGCCGCTGCCCGCCGAGTCGCAGGCGGCGGCGCACTGGGCGCGCGAGACGGCGGTCTTCACGGCCCTGGCGGCGATGCCCGAAGCCCAGCTCGACCGGGTGGCCGGGCGGTTGGCGGCGGCGCGGCGGGTCTGGGTAACGGGCGCGCGGGGGTCGGCTCCGGCGGCGGCCTACGCGGCGCACCTGTGGCGGGGGGTGCGGCCGGACGTTCACCTGCTGGGCGGGGAGGCGGGCGCGGACCCCGAGCGCTGGCTGGACGCGGGGCCACAGGACCTGCTGGTGGCCTTTACCGTGCGCCGCTACGCGCAGGGCACCGCCCGGCTGGTGCAGGCCCTCGGCGCGCGGGGCGCGGCCCTGGTGCTGGTCACCGACGGCCCCGCCGCCCCGGGCGCGCGGCAGGCGGCGGAGGTGCTCGTGCTGCCCGCGCCCGGGCTGGGGCAGGTGCCCAAGGAGGCCGCCGAGGGCCGCTTCGTGCCGCTCGCCGCCCCCGCCAGCCTGAGCGCGCTGCTCGCCGCCAAACTGGTGGACCGGGTGGGCACCGCCCGGCTGGAGGCCGCCGAACGCGAACTGGGAGAACAGGATGTCTTTGCCTACTGACACGCACGCTGACGCGCACGCGCCGCACCTCCCCCCGGCCCCCACGCTGCCCGGCGGCCTGAGGCTGGAGGCCGCCGAGCTGCGGGTGCTGGACATGCCCCTGCGCTTTGCCTTCGAGACCAGCTTCGGGGTGATGCGCCGGCGCTTCGTGCCGCTGCTGACCCTGCGCGCGGGCGGCCTGGAAGGCCACGCCGAGGGCGTGATGGACCACCTGCCCCTCTACCGCGAGGAGACAGTGCCCGGCGCGCTGGCGCTGCTCGAAGGGCAACTGCTTCCCCGGCTGCTGGGGCAGCGCTTTGCCACGCCCGAGGCGCTGGCCCTGGCCCTGGCCCCCTACCGGGGCAACCGCATGGCCCGCGCGATGGTCGAGATGGCCTTCTGGGACCTGTGGGCCAAGCACCTGGGGCTGCCGCTGTGGCGGGTGCTGGGCGGCGTCCGCAGCGGCGTTCCGGTGGGGGTGAGCCTGGGCATTCAGCCGGACGCGCAGGCGACCCTGGACCTCGCCTCCGGGCACGCGGCGCAGGGCTACCGCCGCATCAAGCTCAAGATCAAGCCCGGCTGGGACGAGGCCCCGGTCGCCGCCGTCCGCGCCGCGCACCCGCACCTCGAGCTGACGGTGGACGCCAACAGCGCCTACACCCTGGCCGACACCGCCGCCCTTCAGGCGCTCGACGCCTACGGGCTGAGGTACATCGAGCAGCCGCTGGCCTTTGACGACCTGGTGGACCACGCCGAGTTGCAGCGCCGACTGCGCACGCCCCTGTGCCTCGACGAGAGCATCACCAGCGTGGCGGACACCCGCAAGGCCCTGACGCTGGGCGCCGCGCGGGTGATCAACCTCAAAGTCGCGCGGGTGGGCGGGCACCTGGAAGCGCGGCGCATCCACGACCTCACGCTGGCCTTTGGCGTCCCGCTGTGGTGCGGCGGCATGGTCGAGACGGGGGTGGGCCGCGCGCACAACATCCACCTTTCCACCCTGGAGAACTTCACCCTGCCCGGCGACACCAGCAGCGCCAGCCGCTACTGGGAACGCGACATCATCCACGAAAGTTTGGAGGTCGGGGGCGGCGTGATGCCCGTCCCGGACGGCCCCGGCATCGGCGTCACGCTCGACCCGGCGGTGCTGGGCCGCGTGACCCGCCAGCAGACCACCGTGCGCGCCGGAGCGCGTCCGCGCGTGGACGACCGCCCCGACCAGCCGCCCGCTGGCGAGGTGTACTGACAGGTCTCCAGACGAGGTGCGCTGAGCAGGTGTCCTGGAGCCGCTCCCTTGCCCCCCCCCGCTCCCCGGAGGTCCCCCCCATGAACCGAGTGCCTGCCCTGCTGACCCCAACGCTGGCCCTGACCCTGGCCCTGTTCTCAATCGCCGGCGCCGCCCCGCGCACCCTCGACCAGATCCGGGCGGCGGGCACGCTGAAGCTGGGCACCGAGGGGGCCTTTCCGCCCTTCAACTTCTACCAGCAAAAAACCCTCACCGGCTTCGAGGTGGACCTCGGCAACGCGCTGGGGCAGGCGCTGGGCCTGAAGGTGCAGTGGGTCGTGCAGCCTTTCGACGGCCTGCTCGTCGCGCTGAACCAGGGCCGCTTCGACGCGGTGCTGGCCTCGCACGCGGTCACGCCCGAGCGGCAAAAGGCCGTGACCTTTCTGAAGCCCCACTACTGCTCGGCGGTCAATATCGTGGCGAAAAAGGGCGGTCCGCTGACCCGCAGGGCGCTGGCGGGCAAGACGGTCGGCACCCAGATCGGCACGGCGCAGATTCCGATCTTGCAGGCCATTCCGGGGATCAAGGATGTCCGCACCTTTCCCAACGACCAGACGGTGCTGACGGCCCTGCAAGCCGGACGGGTGGACGCCTGGTCGAGCAACGGCCCGGTGGTCGCCTACATGCTCAAGCAGACCGGGCAGGCGGGCCGGATCGTGATCGGGGAGGCGATCAGCAACGAGCGCAACGCCGGGGCGGTGGCGAGGGGGAACGCGGCCCTGCAAGGCGCGCTGAACACCGCCATGGCCCGCCTGCAAACGGACGGCACCTACGCCCGGCTCTCGCAGAAGTGGTTCGGGCAGGACATCCGCTGCCCATGAGGCCGGAGGCCCTGACCCTGCGGGAGCTGCGCGGCCCCGGCGAACTGGCCCAGGCCGAGGACCTGCAACTGCGCGTCTGGGGCGGCTCCGAGCGCGACGTCTTTCCGCGTGACGCCCTGCGGGCGCTCTCGCATATCGGCGGGCTGGTGGCGGGGGCACTCAGCGGGGAGGAGGTCGTGGGGCTGGTCGTGGGGCTGCCGACCGCCGCGCCGGGAGTCCAGCATTCGCACCTGCTGGCCGTTCACCCGGCGTGGCGGGGAGCGGGGCTGGCCCGGCGGCTCAAGCTCTACCAGCGCGAGTGGGGCGTGGCGCGCGGGGTCACCCGGGTGGAGTGGACCTACGACCCCCTGCGCGCCGTGAACGCCCACTTCAACATCCGCCGCCTGGGCGCGGTGGCCAGCACGTACCTGGACGACTTCTACGGCGAGATGGGGGGCATCAACGCGGGGGTGCCCTCCGACCGCCTGGTCGCCGTGTGGGACCTGACGGGTCCCCCGCCCGCCCGTCCTGACCCGGCTGCCCCGCTGCCCGCCGTGAACGACCCGCAGGGCGGCGCCTTCCGGGCCATCCCACCGGGAGGCGGGGCGGTGCGGCTGCACATCCCCGCCGACCTGGGGGCGCTGCTGGACTGTGACCCTGCCCGCGCCGTGCAGTGGCGTCTCCAGACCCGGCGGGCCTTTCACGCGCTGCTGGGCGAAGGCTACCGGGTCACCGACTTTCTGGCCGGGGAGACGCCCGCCTACGTCCTGAGCCGCTGACGGGAGGGCCGTCTTCTCACCTGTCCTCCCTAGACTGGCCGGGTGACGGCCCTGGCGCCCCGGAATGCCCGACTCGTGCGCGCCCTGCTGCTGGGGGGCCTGGGGCTGGGGCTGGGCAGCCTGGGCTTCATTCCCGGGGTGCGGACCTTTCTGGCCCAGGGCTACCTGGCCCTCACGTCCAGCGACCCCGCCGTCACGCAGGCCTTTGTGGACGGCCTGGGGTGGGCGGGACCGCTGGCCCTGCTGCTGGGCTTCGTGCTTCAGGCGGCGGTGCCGGTGCTGCCCGCGCTGGTGATGATCGCCGTGACCGCGCGGGCCTACGGGCCGGTCGAGGGCTTTTTCATCGTGTATATCGGCACCCTGCTGGGCGCCGCCGCCGGGTACGGGCTGGGCCGCGCGGTGGGGGACACCCTGGTGCGGCTGCTGGCGGGCGAGCGTGCCCGCGCCGCCGCCCACACCTTCGCCGAGCGCCACGGCGTGCAAGGCGTGGTGCTGGTGCGCCTGATGCCGGTGCTCTCGGCCGACGTGCTCAATCTGGTCGCGGGCGCGGCGGGCATGGGCTTCCGGCCCTTTTTGCTGGCCACGGCGGCGGGCGCGCTGCCGGTCACGGCGCTGGTGGTGTGGCTCAGCGGCTCGGCGGCGCGCATGGCCTGGGGGCTGGGGCTGCTCTCGGCGGGGGTGGCGCTGGTCGCGGGCGGGCGCTGGTGGCTGGGGCGGCGCCGGGCAGGGTGGGCCGGGCCGCCCGGCTAGCCCGCTCCCGGGTCTCGGGTACACTGCCTCCGGACCCCCGCGCCCGGCGCGTGGGCGCTTTTCCTGGGAGGAGCATGACGCAAGGCAAGACACAGGGGGCCGCCCCGGCAGGCTCGGCCTACGGGCGCGCGGGCGTGAACATCGACGCGGGGCAGCGGGCGGTCGCCCTGATGAGGGGCGCTGTGGCCCGCACCCACACGCCCGCCGTGCTGGGCGGCCTGGGCGGCTTCGGGGGCCTGTTCCGCGCTTCTTTCGGGGAGATGGTGGACCCCGTGCTGGTCGCCTCCACCGACGGCGTGGGCACCAAGACCAAGGTCGCGGTGCGGACCGGGCACTTTTCCAGCCTGGGCGCCGACATCGTGAACCACTGCGTGAACGACATCCTGGTGCAAGGCGCCCGGCCCCTCTTTTTTCTGGATTACGTGGCGATGGGCCGCCTGCTGCCCGAGCGCGTCGCCGAGATCGTGACCGGGGCGGCGGAAGCCTGCGAGGCGCTGGGGGTCGCGCTGCTGGGCGGCGAGACGGCCGAGATGCCCGGCGTGTACGTCGAGGGCGAACTCGACCTGGTGGGGACCGTGGTGGGCGTGGTGGACCGCCCCCGGCTGGTGGACGGCTCGCGCATCGAGAGCGGCGACGCCGTGATCGCGCTGCCCAGCTCCGGCCTGCATACCAACGGCTACAGCCTCGCGCGGCTGGCGCTGGACGGGCTGGACTGGGAAGCCGCCCGCGCCGATCTGGGGGGCGAGCGGCTGGCCGAGCTGCTCGTCACCCCGCACCGCGCCTACCTGGGAGCCTTCGGCGCCTTGACCCAGGCGGGGGTGGACGTGCGCGGCATGGCCCATATCACCGGGGGCGGCCTGGTGGACAACCCGCCGCGCGTGTTTCCCGCCGGGGTGGGGATGCGGGTGGACCTGGGGTCGTGGACGGTGCCGCCCCTCTTCGAGCTGATCGTGCGCGAGGCGGGGGTGGGGCGCGGGGAGGCCTTCCGGGCGCTGAACATGGGCGTGGGCTTCTTGCTGATCGTGCCGCCCGGAGAGCGGGAAGCGGCGCTGACGGCCCTGCGCGGCGTGGGGGAAGCGCCCTGGGTGATCGGGGAGATGGTCGCGGGTGAGGGCGTCACCTTCGGGGGCGGCGCTTGACCCGGCGGCGCCCGCCCACCGGCTTCCTGCCGCCCGACCGCCGCACCGCGACCGAATTCTGGGTCGTCCGGCACGGCGAGAGCACCTGGAACGCCGACGGGCGCTACCAGGGGCAGACCGACGTGCCGCTCAGCCACATCGGGATTCTCCAGGCCGCCGCGCTGGCCGAGCGCCTGACGGGGGCGCATTTCGACGCGGTGTACACCAGTGACCTCGCCCGCGCCTCGCGCACCGCCGACGCGGTGGCCGAGCGCTTGGCGGGGCAGCCCAGCGTGCAGCCCGAACCCGGCCTGCGCGAGATCGACGTGGGCGAACTCGGGGGGCTGGTCGTGGCCGACATCGAGGCCCGGCACCCCGGCTACCTGCGCGACCTGCGCGCCGATCCCTGGGGCACCCGCCGCCCGGGGGGCGAGAGCATGGAAGACCTCTTCGCCCGCTGCGGCGCCGCCTTTGACCGCCTGCGTGCCCGCCACGCCGGGGGCCGGGTGCTGGTCTTTACCCACGGCGGGGTGGTGCGGGTCGCGGTGGGACTGGCGCTGGGGGGCGTCCCCAACCACGCCTGGGCGCGCCTGAGCGTCACCAACACGTCCATCACCCGCGTGCTGCTGGGCGAGGAAAGCGGCACCCTGCTGGGCTTTAACGACGACGCCCACCTGGAAAACCTGATCGAGGCGCTGGGCGCCGACGACGTGCTGGGGCAGGCGCCGTGAGGGCGGGCGGGGCGCACACAGCGCTTCTGCTGCACCCCGCGTCCCGCTTCCCAGTTGCTACCCTGACCCCCAGATGACTGCCTTGTCCCTCGAAGAGCGCTTCCGCACGGGCGACCCCCGCGCCCTGGCCCGCGCGATCACCCTGGCCGAAAGCGGCCTGGACGCGGCGCGGCCCCTCTTGCGGGCGGCGCGTGAACTCGCGGCGGCGCGCGGCGCGGCGGGCACGGTGGTGCTGGGCGTGACCGGCAGCCCCGGCAGCGGCAAGAGCACCCTCACCGACGCGCTGATCTCCCACCTGCGCTCGGAGGGCAAACGGGTCGCGGTGCTGGCGGTGGATCCCAGCAGCCCTTACTCGGGGGGCGCGATCCTGGGCGACCGCATCCGGATGCTGCGCCACCACGGCGACTCCGGCGTCTTCGTGCGCTCGCTTGCCAGCCGGGGCGCGCTGGGGGGCCTTTCGGCGCGCACCATGCAGGTGCTCGCGCTGCTGGAGGGCGCGGGCTTCGACTGGGTGATTCTGGAAACGGTCGGCGTGGGCCAGTCGGAGGTGGACGTGGCCGCCGCCTGCGACCACACCCTGCTGGTCGTCACACCTGCCGGGGGCGACGGCGTGCAGGCCTTCAAGGCCGGGATCATGGAGATCGCCGACGTGATCGCCGTGAACAAGGCCGACCTGCCGGGCGCCGACCGCACCGTGCGCGAACTGCTGGCCGCGCAGGGCCTGGGCGCCCACGACGCCTCGACCTGGTTCGCCCCGGTGCGCCGCACGGTGGCCGCAAAGGGGGAGGGCATCGGGCCGCTGGTGGAGGCGGTGCTGGCCCACCGCGCCTACCTCGGGGCAGGCGGCCTGCACGCCCGCCGCGCCGCGCGGGCCGAGTTCGAGGTCCGCACGCTGGTGCAGGAGCGGGTGCTGCGCCGGGCGCGGGAGCTGAGCGGCGACCTCTACGCCCGGGTGGCCCGGGGAGAACTCGACGCGGACGCCGCCGCCGACGCGCTGCTGGCCGGGGCTTAGGCTGGAGCCATGACAAAGCAGGTCACGCTGGACGCCGAGTTCCTGCGCCGCGCCCTCGGGCAGGACGGCGAGCGCGCCGACGTGGAGGTCACGCCGGGAGTGCTGCCGCCCGACTTTCCGGTCACGCTCCCCGACCTGCCGGGCCTGCGGGTGCTGGGCGGGGTGCGCTCGGTGCCGCCAGGGTGGACGTTTGCGTATCCAGGCGTGACGCAGACGGTGGAGCCTGTCCGCTTCCAGTGGCGGGCCTTTCTGGACGTGCCCGCGCCGCAGGGGCAGGTGACGGCCGCCTTGTTGGGGCACTTCGCGGGGGAGGGCTGGCAGGAGTCGCAGCTCTTTCAGCGGGTCTTCGTCGAGGCGGCGCGGTCGGAGTGGATGGGAACCTCGCGGGAGCCTCCCCGGACGCTGGGGGTCCAGGCGCGGCAGCGGGGGGAGGTCACGCAGGTCGAGCTGACGGTCGCAGACACGGACTCCGGCCAGGTCGAGCACCTGCGGGGCCGCTCGCCACATCCCCGCCTCCACGACCACTTCGAGGCGCCCTTGCCGACCCTGACCCTGCCGGAAGGCTGGCGGGGGCAGATGCAGTCGGGTCAGGGTGGACCGATTCGTTCGCAGACCTGGACGCTCTTGCCGTCCCTGGCGCCCACGCCCGGTCCACTCGCCCTGCTGCCCCACCTTCTGCCGCAGTTGGAGGATCAGGGCTAGCACCTCCTGCACCGGGAAGGCAGCCCAGAAAGCCTCACGGTGTTTCGCACCCCGTTGGGCGTGGGCACGCTGACGCTCCGGCCGGAGGAGGGCCGCGTCTCGGCCCTGCTCGTCCACGTCACCGCCGAGGATGGGGGTGTTCATCCCCCGGTCCCCCTAGACTGCCGGGATGAATGCCCGCACCCTGGCTCCCCTGATGTTCGGGTACCTGTCCGTCCAGCGTCTGCTTGAACTGCGCCTGGCCCGCGCCAACGAGCGCTGGGCACGTGAGCAGGGGGCCACCGAGCACGGCCAGGAGCATTACCCCCTCTTTTTCCTGCTGCACCCCGGCTGGATGCTGGGCCTCCTGCTCGAAGGCCGCCGCTCCGGCGCCCCGGTAAACTGGCCCGCCCTGGCGCTGTTCGTGCTGGCCCAGCCGCTGCGCTACTGGGTGATCCGCACCCTGGGCCGCTACTGGAACACCAAGATCTTGATCGTGCCGGGGGGCAAGCGGGTCACGGGCGGCCCCTTTCGCTACCTGCGCCACCCCAACTACGCGGTGGTCGCCCTGGAACTGGCGGCGGCGCCGCTCGCGGTGGGGGCCTGGCGCACCGCCCTGGCCGCCAGCGTGCTCAACGCGGCGCTAATCTTGCTGATCCGCTTGCCCGCCGAGGAACGCGCCCTGCGGGAGTACCGCCGGCAGGCCTGAGCACCCCAGCGTGCTCGGCTCCCCATGGCGCTGGAGAGGGGCTGGGCAGGTGCGGGGGGACGGGACGTGGGCGGGCGCGGCGGTGTTCAGGACACCTTGGGCCAGCGCCCCGGCGTGCGGCGCTCGAAGGCCAGGCCCGCCGGGGTATCGGCCAGCCGGACGGCGGCCTGCACCCGCAGGGCCTGAAGCTCCAGCCGGGTGCGGCCCCGCGCTCCGCTGCGCTCGATGGCGGCGATCACGCCCCACACCCGCAGCCCCCGGCGCTCGGCCCGCCACAGCTCGGTCAGCTCGTCCACCCCGTCGCCCAGGTGATCGGTCACCAGCACGGCGACCGGCCCGGCGGGAGCGCGGAGGCCACCGGGCGTGAGGGCAGCGTCCGTGAGACCACCACCTGCGGCCAGGTCAAGCAGCGGGATGCCGCGCACCCGGGCCAGCGCCCGCGCCAGCCGGGCCGACCCCGGCGGGGCCAGCACCGCGTCGAGTTCCGGGAGCCGGACGGCGAACAGCTCGGCCAGCGCCTCCCAGTCGCGTTCGGGCAGGGCCGCCAGCCGCTCGCGCAGCCGCGTCTCGGAGGGAAGCGTGGCCGCGACCGACTCCCGGAAGGCGAGGTTCATGCCCCAGCCTACCGTGTGAGAAACTTCCTGGCACCCCCCCTGCCCGGCTCTCCCCGGAGCATGAAGTGAGCCTGAGCGTCCGCGCGCAGTCCTGGCCTGCCGGACGCGCCCCGCGCGCAGGCAGGCCGCCGGGGCGTAGGGTGGCCTCCATGCAGGCCGCCCACGCCCAGACCGCCGCCCGCCACGCCAGCGCCGTCGCGGTGGCGGTCACGGCGGGCCACTTCATCAACGACGCCTACGGAGCGATGCTCACGCCGCTGACCCCGGCCCTGCAAGCCAAGTTTGGCGTCTCCATCGCCGCCGTGACCCTGCTGTCCAGCGTCTACAGCCTGACCTCCAGTGTGCTGCAACCGTTGCTGGGCATCGTCGGAGAGCGCTTCGACCGCCGCTACGCCGCCGCGCTGGGACCGCTGATGACCGGCCTGGGCCTGACGCTGATGGGCTTCGTGCCGTGGTTCGGGGCGCTGGTGCTGCTGGTGGCGGTGGCGGGTTTCGGCAGCGGCTTTTTTCACCCGGCAGGCGCCGCCTACGTCGCGCTGAACAGCCCGCCGGAGAAGCGCGGGCTGTGGGCCAGCCTCTTCAGCGCGGGCGGGACCGGGGGCATGGCGCTGGGGCCAGTGTTCGCGGGCGTGGGCCTGACACACCTGCCCTGGTTCGCCCTGATCGGGGCCGTGATCGCGGCGATCACCTTTGCGGTCACGCCGCCGGGCAAATCGGAGGGCCGCCGGGTCAGCCTCGCCGAGTACGCGGGCATCTTCCGGGGGCCGCTGGTGGGCCTGTGGGCGATGGCGGTGCTGCGGTCCCTGGCCAGCATGGGGTACAACGCGATGCTGCCCTTTATCCTGATCGCCCGGGGCTTCGGGCCGCGCGAGATCGGCATCACGCTGGCCGTCTACGCCCTCGCCAGCGCCCTGGGCGGCATCGTGGGCGGGCGGGCCAGCGACCGCTACGGGCGGGTGCCTGTGCTGCGGGCGGCAATTTTGACGACCATCCCGTTTTTCGCCCTGCTGATCCTCTCCAGTCCGGCAAACTGGTGGTTTTACCCGCTCACCTTCCTGGTGGGCGCGGCCGTGAATGCCAGCGTGCCGGTCGGGGTGGTCGCCGCGCAGGAGTACGCGCCGGGGCATGTGGCGGTGGCGAGCAGCATCATGATGGGCTTTTCCTGGGGCTTTGCGGGCCTGCTGATCTTTCTGGTGGGCAAGCTGGCCGACTTGACCAGTCCGACGACGGCGGCGCTGGTGAGCCTGACGCTGCTGCTGCCGAGTGCCTGGATCGCGTACCGGCTGCCGGAGCCGGGGCGGGGGGCGTTTGAGAACTGAGGTCTAAATTGAATGGGGAAGAGGTGGGCAAGCTGTCTTGATTCGGTTTGCCCCCACCCCTAGCCCCTCCCCCCAGAGGGGGCAGGGGAGCAGCGCTGCGCTCGGCAAAGGTCGTCCCTCCATGTTCTAGCTTCGCTTGTTCCGCCGCCCCCGTTTCCCCCTCCACGCCATCCTCTGCTGCGCAGCTTTGCAAGTCCCGCCCCATTGGAAGGCCTCGGCGCTGACGCGCCGAACAGCTCGTCTGCCTGGAAAGCAGACATGCAAGTCGGGGACGTTGGGATCGGCTGACGTAGGGAAAAGACGGCCTTAGCAAAAGCGGGCCAGTGTCTACCCCTCCCCCCTTGCGGGGGAGGCTGGGACTCGTAGAGCTGCGCAGCAGAGGGGGGTGGCAGGCAACGCCTGCCCTCCTCCCCCTCACCGCGCGTCCGTCCCCCGCCCTCCATACGCCACCGCCAGCGCCACCCCCGCCGCCAGCAGCGGCGCGAGGCTCCAGGCCTGCCCACGGGCGAGCGCGTAGGCGCCCAGGCTCAGGCCGCCCTGAAACAGCAGGGTCAGCAGGGTCTGGCCCAGCGTGTTGCCCGGCCGGGTCTTGAAGGCGTCGGCGCGGCGCACCGGGAGGGGCCGCCACAGCACCAGCAGGGCGCTGCCCGCGACCCCCAGCGCCACCAGACCGAGGAGGGCGAGGGCCAGGCCGGGAGCCAGCAGGTCGCGCGCGGCGAAGACCCCGACGCCGAGCACGCCCAGGGTCAGGGGCGGCAGCGCGGCCGCCAGCCACTTGTCGCGCCGCAGGGCCGCCGGGCTGCGCGGGGCGGTGACGAGGAGATCCGGGGCGTCCTCCGCGTTGAGGGTGAGGTGCGCGAGCGCCGATGCGAGGCTGGCGCCCAGCAGCACGATCCCCGCGCTCGCCGCGCCCCCCACCGACCCGCGCCACGCCGAGGCCAGCAGCGGCAGCAGGTACACCAGTTGCAGCAGCGTGCGCGAGAGCAGCTCGGGGTCGCGGCCCACCATGCGCCATTCCTTGAGGAGGGTCGCCTGGCGTGCCGGGCGAAAGCGCAGCGGTCCCGCCGCCGCCTGCGCCGCGCGCCGCTGGCCGCCGCCGCCCTCGGCACTGGCGGCCACCCCGCGCAGGAACAGCCGGGTCAGGGCGGGCAGGCCCAGCGCGAACACCAGCGCCGGTCCCAGGGTCACGGCCAGCAGCGGCCCCGGCTCGCTCCACACGGCGCGGGCAGGCCACCACAGGGGAGAAGCCCGCTCCGGCCAGCCGCCGCGCCCCGGCGCGAAGCCTTCCAGCGTCCGCAGCAGAACGTCGCTGCCCCCTCCCCGGCCCAGGATGTTGGGCAGCTGAAAGGTCAGAAAGAGGCTCGCCCCCAGCAGCGCCCCCACCACCGACGCCGTGACCCGTGCCCGGCGCACCCCCAGCGCCCGCACCAGCCCCAGGGTCAGCCACAGCCCCAGCGCCGCCGCGAGCAGGGCCGCTCCCAGCCACCAGCCCAGCAGCCCCAGGCCGCGCCACGCCCCCAGCACCGCCAGCAAAAAGGTGACCGGGACGATCAGCAGCGCCGACCCCAGCGCTCCCGACAAGGCCACCCCCAGCGCCCGCGAGGCCAGCACCGT
The DNA here is from genome assembly GCF_014201885.1 of Deinococcus budaensis. Lineage (NCBI taxonomy): Bacteria > Thermotogati > Deinococcota > Deinococci > Deinococcales > Deinococcaceae > Deinococcus > Deinococcus budaensis. The sequence continues at coordinate 97,184 of NZ_JACHFN010000012.1, forward strand.
GCGCGGCGCGACGGGCGAGTGCAGCAGCAGGTCGAGGTCGCCCCGGGTATAGAGCGCCTCCAGCGCCGCCGTCACGCTCGCGGAGAGCGTCAGCGTGAAGACGAAGGCCAGTCCCAGCGTCAGCGGTCCCAGGGCCGCGTCGGGAAGGGGACCTCCCAGCGGCAGTCCCGACAGCAGGCTCCGCAACAGGAAAAAGCCTCCCACCCCCAGCAGCGCGGCGAAGATCAGCCCCGCAATCAGCCCGCGCCGGGTCGCCAGGCCCAGCCCCTGCCACGCCCAGCGCGTCTGCCAGCGCAGCAGCCAGGGCAGCGAGCCGGGCCTCACGCGGGGGTCCCGGCCGCTTCCCCGGCGGTCACGCGCAGCCCGGTCAGGCTCAGGAAGGCGTCTTCCAGCGTGCCCGTCCCCGTGCGGGCCAGCAGCTCAATCGGCGTGCCCTCCGCGACCAGCGTCCCGGCGGCGATGATGCCCAGGCGGTCGGCCAGCCGCTCGGCCACCTCCAGGATGTGGGTGGTCAGCACCACCGCGCCGCCCCCGTCCACAAAGGCCCGCAGCGCGTCTTTGACCTGCCGCGAGGCCGCCGCGTCCAGCCCGGTCAGCGGCTCGTCCAGCAGCAGCAGGCGCGGGCGGTGGATCAGCGCGCCCGCGAGCGCGAGTTTCTGTTTCATCCCGCGTGAAAAGCCCTCGGTGCGCTCGCGGCGGTGCGCCCACAGGTCCAGCCAGCGCAGCAGCCGCTCGGCTTCCGGCGCGGCCTCGCGGGCGTCCAGCTCCCACAGTCCGGCCACGAATTCCAGGTACTCGGGCGGGGTCAGCTTGCCGTACAGCAGCGGGTCGTCGGGCAGGTAGGCGAGCAGCCGCTTGGCCGCGCGGGCGTCCCCGGTCACGTCGTGGCCGTAGATGCGCGCCGCGCCCGCGTCCGGGCGGGTCAGGCCCGCGATCATGCGGATGGTGGTCGTCTTGCCCGCCCCGTTGGGACCCAGCAGCGCGTACAGCTCCCCCGGCGCCACCGCCAGGCTCACGCCCGCCACGGCGGCCCGGCCCCCGAAACTCTTGTGCAGGTCGAGCAGGTCCAGGGCCGGGGGAGAAGCGAGGCTCATACCCGGCACTATGCGCCGGGGCGGGGAAAGGTTGCGGCGTGAAGCGTCCGGGTCACGCCTCCGGGGTCGTCTCCGTCTCCCCGGACGCGCCCGCCAGCGCCTCCAGGGTGGCTTCGGGGTGGGCGGGCGCGGGCGGCGGCGTCAGGCGGCTCTCGATGGCGCGGGCGTGGGCTTCCAGGCCCTCGGCGCGGGCGAGCCGCGCGGCGGCGGGGCCGATGCGGCGCAGGGTGCCCTCGTTGAGGCCCACCACCGAGATGATGTTCTGAAAGTCGCGCACGTTGACCGGACTCATGAAACGGGCGGTGCCGCCGGTCGGCATCACGTGGCTGGGTCCGGCCACGTAGTCGCCCAGCGCCTCCATGCTCGCCTCGCCCACGAAGACGCCGCCCGCGCGCTGCACCTGCCCCAGCAGCCTTTCGGGGTCGCGGGTGAGCAAGCAGAGGTGCTCGGGCGCGTACAGATTGGACAGCGCCAGCGCCTCCGCGAGGTCGGCAGCCAACACCACCTTCAGCCGGGCCAGCACGCTGTCGCGCGCCCACGAGCGGTTGGGTTCGGGCAGGGCCTCCAGCTGCCCGTCAAGCTGGTTTTGCACTTCAATCAACAGCTCGCGGCTGGTGGACACCAGCACGGGTTCGGCGCCCAGGTGCTCGGCCTGCGCGAGCAGATCGGCGGCCACGAAGCGGGGGTCGGCGCTGTCGTCGGCCACGACCAGCGTCTCGGTCGGGCCGGGCAGGCTCTCGATGCCGGTCTGCCCGAAGACCATCCGCTTGGCGATCACCACGAACAGGTTGCCGGGTCCGGCGATCTTGTCCACGCCGGGCACGCTGGCCGTGCCGTAGGCCAGCGCCGCGACCGCCTGCGCGCCGCCCACCCGGAAAATCCGCGTAAGCCCCAGCTCGCGGGCGGCGACCAGAATCGCCGGATGCACCGTGCCGTCCCGCCCCGGCGGCGTGGCGACCACGATTTCCGGTACCCCGGCCACCTGCGCCGGGACCGCCGTGTGAATCAGGGTGGAGATCAGCGGCGCCAGCCCGCCCGGGACGTACACCCCCACCCGCGAGAGCGGGCGCACCAGCTGCCCCAGCGTGCCCTCCGGCCCCTCCTGCATGAAGCCGTGCGCGGGCTGCTGCCCGTAAAAGGCCCGCACCCGCTCGGCGGCCAGCCGGATCGCTGCGTGCAGCTCCGGGTCCACCGCCGCCGCCTCGATCTCCTCCAGGGGCACCTCCAGCGCCTCCGGGCGGTGGCCGTCGAGCTGCTCGGTCCAGTCGCGCAGGGCCTCGTCGCCGCGCGCCCGGACATCGGCCAGGATGCGCGCGACGACCTCCTCGGGGGTCAGCCGCTCGCCGAAGGTCGCCTCGATGCGGGCCAGCACGCTCTCGGGCACGGGAATCTCGGAAAAAGAACGGGTCAGGGCCGCGCGGGCGGCGTCGCCTTGCAGAACTTGCATGGGGGTCTCCGGGGGGGTGGGCGGTCCGCCTTCAGCGATCAGCCGTCAGCCTGAACCGCCGCTGTGAGTCGATTTGAAACGGAAAGGCGGCCGTGGCGGGGCTGGCCGGGGCCGGGGCGGCCGGAGGCGGAGAAAAGCCTAGCCCGCCCGCCGCCGTCGCCGCTCAGGCTGCGGCCTGCGCGTGGGCTGGAGGGTCGCCTCGACCGGGCCGAAGTCGGTGGGCTGAATCAGGCGCAGCAGCCTGTGGGGCGCGGCCTGCTCGACGTACACGTAGGCGCCGCCGGGCCGCAGGAAGTAGGCGTGGGCGGGCACGCCGCCCACCTCGCCGTCCGGCAGGCGCTGCACCCGCACGCGGCCCCCGGCGAGCTGGGCGCTGAGGAGCGGCGCTGCGGGCAGGGGCGCAGCGGGCAGCCCGGGGTCGGCCTCTGCCCCGCCGGCCAGGGTCCGCAGCCACAGCAGCAGCGAGACGGGGTCGTGGTGGTCGGTGGTCAGCGGCGCGGCGGCCTCGTCGCGGCCCTGCCGCAGCGTGACCAGCCCCGCGCGGCGGTCGAAGGTCGTCTCGAAACTGGCCCGGCCCTGGCCGTCGCCCTCGCTGTACGAGAGGCTGGTCAGGCTGCGGGGATGCAGGCGGCTGGTCTGCACCCGCCGCAGCTCGGGCAGCACCCCGCCGAAATCCGTCTGCACCCGCGCGACCAGCGCGCCGCGCTCGGCGTGAACGGTCCACTCCTGCTGCCCCGCGTAGCGCCCGCCCAGCCCCAGCGTCAGGCTGAAGGCTTCCGGCTGAAGACGGAAGTCGGGCGCCGCATTGGAAGCCCCGGGGGCGCCGCCGGGGTCGGCCCCGCTCCGGGTGGCCCCGTCCCAGTCGGTCCCGTCGGGGACGGTCATGCCAGCCGGGGCCAGAAGCTCTCGCCTGGCCCGTCCCAGCTGGCGCCCAGCGCGTCGGCGGCGGTGGCGCCCAGGTCCGCGAAGGTGGCGCGCTCGCCCAGGTCCACGGCGCCCTCCAGCCCCGGCCGCCAGCCCAGCAGCAGGCCGTGCTCGCGGGTGTGGTCGGTGCCGGGCCAGGTGGGGTCGTTGCCGTGGTCGGACACCAGGATCAGCGCTCCGCCCTCCGGCACGGCGGCCAGCAGGTCGGGCAGCGCCGCGTCGAACTGGGCAAGCGCCGCGCTGTACCCGGCGGGGTCGCGGCGGTGGCCGAACTTGGCGTCGAAGTCCACGAGGTTGGTGAAGATCAGCCCCTGACCGCCCCGCCGCATCCGCGCGAGTGTCTTCTGGATGCCGTCGGCGTTGTTGTCGGTGTGAATCTCCTCGGTGAAGCCCTGGTGCGCGTAGATGTCGGGAATCTTGCCGATGCCCACCACGTCGCGGCCCGCCTCCTTCAGCGCGTCCAGCACCGTGCGCGGGGGCGTGAGCGAATAGTCCTTGCGGTGCTCGTTCGCCCGCTCGAAGGGGAAGTCCCCCCGGAAAGGCCGGGCGATCACCCGCGCGACCGCGTACTCGCCTTGCAGAATCTCGCGGGCGGCCTGGCACCACGCGTACAGCGTCTCCAGCGGCACCACGTCCTCGTGCGCGGCGATCTGGAACACGCTGTCGGCGCTGGTGTACACGATGGGAAAGCCGGTGCGGAGGTGTTCCTCGCCGTAGTCCCGAATCACGTCGGTGCCGCTGTAGGGCTTGTTGCACAGGTGCCCGCGCCCGATCAAAGCGTCGAAGCGGTCCATCACGGCGGGCGGAAAGCCCTCGGGAAAGACCTGAAAGGCGTGCTCGAGCTGCACTCCCATGAACTCCCAGTGCCCGGTCGAGGTGTCCTTGCCGGGGCTGACCTCGCGCATCCGCCCGTAAGCGCCCGTCACCTCGCCCGCCGGGACCGTCCCCGGCGAGGTCTGCACGGTGGGAATTCGCGAGAGGCCCAGCCGCGCGAGGTTGGGGAGATGCACCGGGGCCGCCGCGAGGGTGTGGTTGAGCGTATGGGCGCCCGCGTCCCCGAAGGCCGCCGCGTCGGGCAGCTCGCCCACGCCCACCGAATCGAGCACGATGATCGTCAACAACATGGGGTCAGTGTAAGGCGGGGCGGGGGAGGGGCGGCCCTGGCTAGACTGGGCGGATGGTTCGTCTGGAGAGATATGACCCCAGGTACACCGCAGAGCTGCACGCTTTGAAGCTCCCAGACGAACAGCAGGAATTCACGGCGCTGCCCGGAGAGGTGCTGGTGAATGTGGCAGAGGACCGCCAGAGGATGCCGGTCGTGATCACAGAGGGGGGACAGCCTGTCGGCTTCTTTGTCCTGTCTGTCGGGCCTCACCGGGACAAATATCTGCCTGAGCCTGACCCGGCCGGAGTCGCGCTTGGGGCGTTGAGCGTCGATGAACGCACCCAAGGCCGGGGCATCGGCACCCGGGCGATGCAGGCGCTGCCCGCGTTCGTTCGGCGGGCTTTCCCGGATGCTCAACACGTCCTTCTCGTGGTCAATCAGCGCAATGAGCGCGCCCGGCGGGTTTACGAGCGCGCCGGATTCGCCACTGTTGCTGAACGCCAGGGAGGCAAAGGACCGCAGTGGGTAATGAGGCTGGCGCTCTGAGAATGGTCGAGAGACTGGGTTTGCCGCTCTGCTCTCTCCGCCCCGACCTTCGTCGGCTCCCTCACCCCGCCTCCCGGAAGGGCCGTGCTACGCTCGCAGACGTGACCGCGCCCGTCTCCACCCCCGTCCTGCACGCTTCTGGGCGCCCCGAACTGACGGCGCTGGGCCTGGGCAAGAGCTATGGGCGCCGGGCGGTGGTGCGCGGGGTGGACTTCACGGTGCGGCCCGGCGAGATCGTAGCCCTCTTCGGGCCGAACGGGGCAGGCAAGACGACCACCTTCTACATGCTGGTGGGCTTTATCCGGCCCGGGGGCGGGCGCATTCTGCTGGGGAAGCGCGACGTGACCCGGCTGCCCATGCACGAGCGGGCGCGGCTGGGGCTGGGCTACCTGCCGCAGGAACCCAGCGCCTTTCGCAAACTCACCGCGCGGGACAACCTCCTCGCCATCCTTGAATATCAGGGGCTGCCCCGCGCCGAGCAGGAAGCCCGCGCCGACGCGCTGCTGGCCGAGTTCGGCCTGACGCATCTGAGCCACAGCTACGCCTACCAGCTCTCCGGCGGCGAGCGGCGGCGGCTGGAACTCGCCCGGGCGCTCACCACCGACCCCGACTACCTGCTGCTCGACGAGCCGTTTACCGGCGTGGACCCCAAGAGCATCCGCGAGATTCAGCGCCTGATCCGCGAGCTGCGCGACCGCCGGGGCATCGGCGTCTTTATCACCGACCACAACGTGCGCGAGACCATCGCCCTGACCGACCGGGTGTACCTGATGTTCGACGGGGAAGTGAAGTTCCAGGGTACCCCCGCCGAATTCGCCGCCGACGAAGACGCCCGCCGCCACTACCTCGGCGACGATTTCGAGCTGTAAGGGGGGCGGGGGCGCGTGCTGTGGCTTTTTCTGCCGTTCGTGGTGTTGCTTGCGGGCGTGGTGGCGTACTCCGCCGACACCATCGCCCGCAAGGTGGGGCGCAAACACCTGCGCCTCTTCGGGCTGCGGCCCAAGAGCACGGCGCTGCTGGTCGCAGTGCTCTCGGGCATGGGGATCAGCGCGGCGAGCCTGGCCGCCTTCTTGCTGCTCAACCGCAGCGCCGTGAACACCATCGCGCAGGCCGATCAATTGCGGCCCCAGATCACCGCGCTGCGCGAGGAGGTGGGCGCGGTGCAAGAGGACCTCGCCGCCGCCCAGCAGGAGCGCGACACCGCCCGCCGCGAGGCCGAGCGCCTGCGCCAGGAACGTGAAAAAGCTCAGGCGGGGCTGGCGCAGGCCGAGGCGTCGTTGCAGGTGGCCCAGACGGCGACCCAGCAGGCGCAGCGGGAGCGGGCCAGCGCCCGGGCACAGGCGGGGCAGCTTCAGGCCCGCGTGACCGAGCTGACGGCCCTCCAGCGCACCCTGCAAGCCCGCGCCGAGCAGAGCCGCGCCCGCCTGAACGCCTCGGAGGAGGCGCTGGCGCAGAGCCGCCGGGAGGCCCGCGACCTTGACGCCCGCGTGCAGGCGCTGGCGGGAGAGGTCGCCACGCTCGACACCCGCGCGGCGCAGGCCGAGGCGGCGGCCACCCAGGCGCAGGCCCGCGCGGGGGCGGCCTTGACGCGCGCCGAGCAGGCCCAGGCCCGGGCCACGCGGCTCGAAGCCCAGGTGGAGGCCCTGGAAACGCAGCGCCAGCGCCTCGCCCGGGAACGCGACGCGGCCCAGACGGCCCGCAACGCCGCCCTGGCCGACAGTGCCCAGGCCCAGGCCGAGCGCCTCTCGGCGCAGCTCGACCGCGACCGCCTGGCCGCCGAGCGCGGCCGCCTGATCGCCTCGCGCGACCAGCTGCGCGCCGAGCGCAACGCCGCCGCTGGGCAGCGTGACGCCGCCACGCGCGCCCGCGACGCGGCCGTCCGTGAGCGCGACCTGGCCGCCCAGGAGCGCGACCGGCTGGCCCGCGAACGCGACGCCGCCGCCCAGGCCCGCGACCAGCTGGCCCGCGAGCGCGACGCGGCCGCCCGCGACCTCGCGCGGGGCCGGGCCGACCTCGCCGCGCTGCGTGCCCAGCAGGCCGACCTGCGCGCCGCCAACGGGGCGCTGGCCCGCGACCTCGCCAGTACCCGCGACAGCCTGGGCAAGCTGCAAGACGAGTATTCCAGCGCCCGCACCGAGCTGAGCGCCAGCCGCAGCGCCGACCTGGCGTTTCCCAAGAGCAGTCTGGTCTACGCGGGCGTCGTGCCGGGGGTGCGCAGCCTCGACACCTTCCTTCAGGGGGCCGCCGCCGCCGCCAGCAACCGGGGCGCCCGGGGCACGCCCCCCGCCCGGCTGGGGGCTTCTGCCCGCGCCACGCTGGAAACCCGGCTGCGGGCGCTGAACACCAGCGCTTTCGTGCAGTGCCGCGCCGCGAGCAACGCGGTGGTCGGCCTTCCGGTGGACCTCGCCTGCGAGGCCCGGCCCAACAGCGTGCTGTACCGGGCCGGACAGCCCATCCGCCGCGCCACCGTCGTGCTGGGCGGCGACACCCAGTCTCTCCAGAGCCAGATCGAAAATCTGGTGCAGGGCGCGGTGTCTGACCTCACCCTGCGCGGCGTGCCGGGCGAGTACATCGCCCACCAGGGCCTCGACGTGAACGAATTCGTGGACCTGCTGACCCGCCTGGGCGCCCGCAGCGGCTCCAGCGCCGCCGTGAGCATCGCCGCCCGCGAGGACGTGCGTCCCGGCGCGCGGGTGGACCTGTATCCGCTGCTGCCGTAAGGGAAGCGGCCCGCCGCCAGCTTCCAGCAAGAGTTCGCCGGTCGCTGGATAGCCAGAAGAAACCGCCCCCCACGGAGGCGGCCCTCTTGTCCTCGGCAGCTCCTCAGCCCTTGACCGCTCCGGCGGTCAGACCGGAAACGATGTTGCGCTGGAACACCAGCACCAGGATGATCAGCGGCACCGTCACGATCACGCTGGCGGCCATGATCTGCCCGAAGGGGTTTTCGAACTGGGTCGCGCCGCTGAAGTTGGCGATGGACACCGGCACCGTGCGGGCCGAGTTGTCCGAGGTGAAGGTCAGCGCGAAAAGGTACTCGTTCCAGGCGTTGATAAAGGCCAGCAGCCCGGTCGTGACCAGCGCGGGCGTCATCACCGGCAGCAGCACCCGGAAGAGCGTCTGGAGGGGCGAGGCGCCGTCCACGTATGCGGCTTCCTCCAGCTCGGTGGGAATCTCGCGCACGAAGGCGGTCAGCGTCCACACCGTGAAGGGCAGCGTGAAGATCATGTACGACAGAATCAAGCCGCCCCAGGTGTTGTAGAGGCTGAACGACTGGATCATGGTGTACAGCCCCGAGAGCACCGCGATCTGCGGGAACACGCTGACCGCCAGGATGATGTACATCAGCACCGCCTTGCCCCGGAAGCGGAACTTGCCCAGCGCGTAGGCCGCCAGCAGCGAGAGGATCAGGCTCAGCAGCACGGTGCCGGTGGCGACCATCACGCTGTTGAAGAGGTTGCGCCCGAACGGCTGCCCGGCGAACACGTCGCGGAAGTTCTGCCAGGTCGGCACGCTGGGCAGCCACTGGAGCGCCTCGGTGGAAAGCCGCGCGGGGCCGGTGAAGCTGGTCTTCAGCGCCCAGTAGAAGGGGAACAGCACGTAAAACAGCACCACGGCCACGACCAGCCAGAAGGCGAGCAGCGTGACGGTGCGCACGACCGGGTTTTTCGAGTTCATGGTCACGCCCCTTTCAGTCGAACTTCACGCGCAGGCTGGTCACGTAGATCGCCGTGAAGACCATGATGATCAGAAAGATCAAGACGCTGATCGCGCTCCCGAACCCGAACTGCGAGTTCAGAATCAGCTCCTGGCGGGCATAGATGCTCATGGTGATCGTCTCCGGGGCGTTCCCTTTCACGATAAAGGGCATGTCGAAGACCCGCAGCGCGTCCAGCGTGCGGAAGATCAAGGCGACCAGGAGGGCCGGGGTCAGCAGCGGCAGGGTCAGCCGCCAGAACTGCGTCCAGGGCGAGGCGCCGTCCACGTCGGCGGCCTCGTACATGTCGCTGGGAATGGTCTGGAGGCCCGCCAGCAGCAGCAGCGCCATGAAGGGTGTGGTTTTCCACACGTCCACCGCCACCAGCGCGGCCAGCGCCGTGTCGGGGTTGCTCAGAAAGGACTCGCCCGCTTGCAGCAGGCCCAGGTTGCGGCCCCACTGCGACAGGATGCCGAACGAATCGTTGTACATCCAGTTCCACATCTGCGCGCTGACCACGGTGGGAATCGCCCACGGCACCAGAATGGCGGTGCGCAGCAGCCCCCGGCCCCGGATCTTGGAGTTGATGATCAAGGCGAAGGCCAGCCCCAGCACGGTTTCGAGCAGCACGCTGCCCACCGTGAACTTGACCGTGTTCCACACCGACTGCCACCACTCGGGAATCTGGAGCACGCCCAGCCCCACGCCGTCTTCGGTCGTGAACCAGTAGTTGCCCAGGCCGATCCATTTGGGCGCCGGGTCCTGCAAGATGTTGTACTCGGTAAACGACAGGTAGATGGTCCGCAGCAGCGGATACCCGGCCACGGCCGCCAGCACCAGCAGCATGGGGATCAGCAGCAACAGGGCCACGCGGGTGCGGCTGGCCTGCAGGCCGCGCGTGCGCCGGGCGGCGGGCCGGGCGGAAGTGGGCGTGGTGGTCATGGCAAAGGCCTCCAGGAAGCAGAAGAACGAAAAGTGCCCCTTCTGACAGGGGCACTCGGGCGGGGCGGGGCCACGCGGGAGAGAGCGGCGCGGCCCCCGCAGCGCTTTACCAGCCGCGACCCTTGATGCGGTTGAGCTGGCCTTCGAGGGTCTTGAGGGCCGGGCCAGGGGCGCTCTTCTTGGTCAGCACGCTGTAGACGGCGGTGCTGAAGGCGTCACTGACCTGGTTGTACTTGCTGCCCGTGACCGTGGCGGGGCGCGCCACCGCGTTGGTGAACACGTCGTACAGGCTGCCGAAGAAGGGCACGGCCTTGAGGACCGCCGGGTCCTTGTAGAGCGACGCGATGGTGGGGTTGTAGCTCGCCTCGATGGCGCGGCGCTTTTGCTCCTGCACGCTGGTGAGGTACTGCACCAGCGAGGCGGCTTCCTTGGGGTTCTTGGAGTAGGCGTTCACCGCGAGCTGCCAGCCGCCCAGCGTCGCGGCGGGCTTGCCGCCGGGGCCTGCGGGCAGCGCGGCCACGCCGACCTTGCCGCGAATCGGGCTGCCCTGGTCCTGCGCCAGCGAGTAGGCGTAGGGCCAGTTGCGCATGAACGCGGAGTTGCCCGCCTGCCAGACGTTGCGCGCCTCTTCCTCGCCGTAGGTCGTCACGGCGCTGGGGGAGACGGTGCCGACCAGGCCCTGGATCGCCTGAAGTGCCTGCACGGCTTTGGCGTTGTTGATGGTGACCTTGCCCGAGCTGTCCACGATGCTGCCGCCGCCGAAGCTGGAGACCCATTCCAGCGCGTCGCAGGTCAGGCCCTCGTAGTTCTTGCCCTGGAAGACAAAGCCCACGAAACGGGGGTTGCTCTTGCGCTCGCCCGCCTGGATTTTTTGCGCCATGGTGGCGAGTTCGTTCCAGGTTTTGGGCGCGGCGTTGTAGCCGTACTTTTTCAGCAGATCGGTGCGGTAGTACAGCACGCCCGCGTCGGTGAAAAAGGGCATCCCGACCAGCTTGCCGCCAATCGTGTTGTTCTGCACGATGGCCGGGAAGTGGCGGTTGACCTCGGCGGCGGGGATGTACTTCTTGAGGTCGAGCAGGTGCTGGCCGACCAGGCCGGGCCAGACCACGTCGATCATGTACACGTCCACGTCGGCCGAGCGCGCGCCCAGCTGCTGCTGGTACAGGGCGAGGCGCTGGTCGGTCTCCTTGGGCACCTGCACCAGCCGGACCGTGTTGCCCGTCTGCTTGGCCCAGGCGTTGGCGCCCTTCTGGCACTCGTCGTAGCCTTGCCCGACGCTGTCGCAGGCAAAGGTCAGGGTCACGGCGCTGCTCTGGCTGGCCGCCGCGAACAGAAGAGAGAGGCTGAGCGTGGTCAAGACTGTTTTCATGAATCCCCCTGGGTGCCTGTCCCCGCCTGCCGGTCAGCCCAGCGCCGCGAGAGGCGCGCGTTCACGGAAGCGGTTCCAGATCACGGTCCACCTTGTAAGTATGAAAAAGGCTACACCGGGCAGGGGGGGGTGTCAATGCGCGCCGCCCGCGCCCGTGCCCAGCTCGTAGGCGGCGTCGCGGGTGCCGCTGCCGCGTTTGACGAGGTGACCTTCCAACACCAGGCGCCGCAGCACCCGCCAGGCCTGCTGGGTGTTCAGGCCGCAGGTGGCGCGCAGGTCCACGTTGCGGACCCGCCCCCGTTCGCGGGCCAGCGCCAGCGCGACCGCCCGGATCTCGGCGGGCGTGGGGCCGCTGGGGTCGCGCGCCGGGCGAGGGGGCGGGGGCGCCGGAGGCTGAGCCTTTGCGGCCGGGGCCGCCCCGGCGGGGGAGACGGGCGCAAAATTGGGATCGCCGGTAGGCTCCGGCCAGGACTTGCTCGGCTCCGGCTTCCCCAGCTCTGGTTTCCCCAGCGCCCGGCGCACCTCCCCGGCGAGCTGGTAGGCGATGCCGCGCCCCAGGCCCGCTTTCACGATCAGGCCGTGGTCTTCCATGCCGCGCAGGAGCCGGGGCGTGCGGTCCTCGGCGAGTTGCAGGGCGCGGGCGAGATGGGCGCGGGTGGCTTCGCCCTCGCGCGCCAGCAGCGAGAGCACGATCAGCATGTCGAGGGAGAGGGTCTGCATCTCCTCTTGCTTGCGGGCCACGAAGCGCACGAAGTCGGCGTCGAAGCCCGGCGAGTGCAGGATCAGGGTCACCGCGTCGGGGTAGGTCGTGTACTCGGGCGGTTCCTTGCCGTGCCGCAGCATCAGCCCGTACATCTTGTCCACGCCGACCCCCGCGCGCTCGACCAGGCCCAGCCGGGCCAGCACCTCGGCCAGCAGCGGATTGCGGCGCTTGGGCTGGTGGCGCAGGATGTTGCCCGGCGTGATCCCGCCCGGCAGCCCGCCGGGATTCATGATCTCCAGCCGGTCGGGGTAGTGGTGGACATGCACGGCGTCGCGCAGGGTGTAGTCGCGGTGGGTCAGGGCGTTGAGCAGGGCCTCGCGGTACACGGCCTCGTCCTGATCCCAGACCTCGATGCGGAACAGGCCCACCTGCACGGGCGTGAAGCGGTTCCTGGCCTGGATCAGCTCGGCCAGCCGGGTCAGCAGCGCCGGGATGGGCCTCAGCAGGTCCTCGCGAAACTGGAACTCCACGTCCCCCGCCGCGTGGTGGTAAAAGCACAGCTCGGCCTGCGGGACATGCGCGCGCAGGGCCGCCGGGGTCCCGGCCAGCAGGATCGCCGCCAGCGTGGGCCGCAGCGCTCCCCCGCTGGGCACCAGCAGGCCCAGTTCGCGCAGGAAGTCGAGGTCCGGCAGGTGCGAGAGGCCCCCGCGCTGCCCCAGCCCGCGCAGCCGGGCGACCTCGTGGGGATCGAGGTCGGCCAGCGAGGCGTCGGGAGGCACGACCGCCGTGTAGTCGGGCTGCGGAGCGGGGTCGCTGGCGGCGGGCGCGACGGGCACGAGGTGCAGGCCGTCCCAGGCGAGCACCGCCCCGTCGGGCGCGGCGAGGACATAGGGGGCCTGCGGCACGAACACCGCCAGCACCCGCGTGCCCCCCGGCTGGCGCCAGTGCTGCACGTTCACGGTGAGCCGCCCGCCCGACAGCTCGAAAATCGCGTGGGTGACCATCAGGGGGTGCAGCTCGCCCGCGTCGCGCTCGCCGCTGCCCAGGGACTTGGAAGCGTCGCCGCCCACCAGCAGGGTGCCGCCCCGCGCGTTGGCCAGCCCCACCGCGTAGCGCGCCAGGTCCTGCGGGGTCACGTCCAGCGGCAGATGCACGCACGAAGGCCCCGGCGGGGGCAGCACGCCCAGCGGAGAGATGGCGTCGGGGGAAGGCAGCGTCACAGCCGGGGAGTATACCGGGAGGGCGTGCCGGGGGGCCACGTTCCGGAGACCCCCGCTGGAGCCTTCCGGTGCGCCAGCGGGCCGGGCGCCCACCCGGCGGGAACTTTCCGGCGGGAACTTTCGCTGGCCGGACGGCGTACCTGTCTTTCCCCCGCCCTCTCCCCCGGCGCCCGGGGGCGGTGGCCGCGCGCCGCAGCGCCGCGAGGGTGCCGCGCGCTCAAATCGCGCAGGGGTCTTTGCTAGAGTGACGCGTTCCGGCCCCGGCGCGCGCCTCTCTCCCTTGGTCCGGCCCCCCCCTGTCCGAGCCTTCGCCGTATCCGATCTTCAGAACCTCCCGGTACCCCAGCCCCCCGCCCACGGCCCCACCCGGCCCCAGAGCGCCCACACCGCCACAGGAGCACGCATGGCAGAACCCACCCGAGCACGCGCCCGCAGCAAGGCTTCCGCGCCCAGCGCCGCCGTCACGGCCGAGGCGCCGCCATCCGGCGAGGCCCCGGCCGACAAGATCAAGACCCCCGCCCAGCCCCGCACCCGCAGCAAGGCGGTCCCGGCAGGCACCCCGGACGCCCAGGCGGCAGGCGGCGCGGCGGCCAAGCCCAAGGCGGCCCCCAAAGCCAAGGCCCCCAAGCTGGCCCCGGCGGAAGACGCCGCCTTCCTGGACGCGGCGACAGACGGCGCCGGCGCCGCGCCCAAGAAGACGGCGGCCCGCAAGGCGCCCGCCAAGGCGGCGGTCCCCGCCGAGACGGCCCCCGCTGGACCGGCCGAAGCCCCGGCTGCCGCGCCCGCACGCAAGGCGGCAGCTCCGGCCAGGGCAGGCGCGGCCAAACCCGCCGCCAAGGCGAACGGCACCGCCGACCGCCCCTACTACGCGCACGCCAGCATCCAGGAACTGCTCAAGGCGGGCAAGGCGGCGGGCGTGCTTTCCAGCGAGGAGGTCGCCGCCGCGCTCTCGGCCGCGCTGGAAGCTGCGGGCCTGGACCCCGAGAGCGCCGAGGCCTTTGAGGACATGCAGCTCTACCTCGCCGCCCAGCAGATCGAGGTGCAAGACCTCGACGAGGACGAGGACGACGACACCGAGGAGGAGACCGAGGGGGGCACGGCGCCGGGCGCCGCCGCGCAGGAGGACGACGAGGAGAAATACTTCGACGACATGCCGCGCGCCGTGTCCAACGACCCCGTGCGGCAGTACCTCCACGAGATCGGCCGGGTGCCGCTGCTGACCCTGGAAGAGGAGATCGCGCTCGCCCGCCGCATCGAGGAGGGCGAGGAAGCCCGCAAGAACCTCGACGAGGCCAGCGACGACCTCGACGACCGCGGCCGCCGCCGCCTGATGCGCCAGATGGAAGACGGCGCCGCCGCCCGCCAGGGGCTGATCGAGGCCAACCTGCGCCTCGTGGTGTCCATCGCCAAGAAGTACACCGGGCGCGGCTTGGGTTTTCTCGACCTGATCCAGGAGGGCAACCAGGGCCTGATTCGCGCGGTCGAGAAGTTCGAGTACCGCCGCCGCTACAAGTTCAGCACGTACGCGACGTGGTGGATTCGTCAGGCGATCAACCGCGCGATTGCCGACCAGGCCCGGACCATCCGTATTCCGGTCCACATGGTCGAGACCATCAACAAGCTGACCCGCACCGCCCGGCAGCTTCAGCAGGAACTCTCGCGCGAGGCCACCTACGAGGAGATCGCCGAGGCGATGGGTCCCGGCTGGGACGCCAACAAGGTCGAGGAAGTGCAGAAGGTCTCGCAGGAGCCGGTGTCGCTGGAAACCCCCATCGGCGACGAGAAGGACTCCTTCTACGGCGACTTCATCCCCGACGAGAACCTCGACTCGCCCGTGGACAATGCCGCCAAGACGCTGCTCTCGGAGGAACTGGAAAAGGCCCTCTCCAAGCTCACCGAGCGCGAGGCGATGGTCCTGAAGTTCCGCAAGGGGCTGGTGGACGGCCGCGAGCACACGCTGGAGGAGGTCGGCCAGCGCTTCAACGTGACCCGCGAGCGCATCCGCCAGATCGAGAACAAGGCGCTGCGCAAGCTCAAGTACCACGAGAGCCGCACCCGCAAGCTGCGCGACTTCCTCGACTGACCCCCTCGCCCTGCACCCCCGTCCCCGTGGCGGGGGTGTTTTGCCGTGTGCCGGGAATGCAGGGTTGCTGCGGCCAGGGCTGCGCTAGGCTGAGCGGCATCGAGACCGTGACCCCCGCCTCCCCGACCCCCACGCGGCGGCCCTGGCGCCCGGACCGCTCGTGGCTGCTGCTGGCTGCGCCGCTGGTGGCGGTGTCCTGGCTGCCGTGGTGGGCGGTGCTGGGCCTCTTGGTGGCCCTGACGCTGACCCACCACGAGGGCGAGGCCCGGCTGGTGCGGGTGCCGCTGCTGCTGCTGGGAGGCGGCCTGGGCCTCGCGCTGCTGCTGCCGGACCTGCGGGGAGCCGGGGGAGCCGTGATCTTCGTCTGGACCTTTGCGCGGGTGATCGCGGGGACGCTGCTGGTGTACTGGAGCGTGTCCCTGCTGGAGGGAGGCAACCGCAGGTGGGGCGCGGCCGGGCTGGCGGCGCTGCTGCTGCCCGGCGCCCTGCTGCCTGGGGCGCTCTCCCCGCTGGGTCTGGCGGCGGGTGTGCTCGCGCTGGTTCTCACGCTGCTGGGCGCGGTGGGGCGCGAGAACAGCCCTGCCCGGCGGCTGGGGGGCGGCGGGCGGGCGGGGCTGGCCGTGACGGGCGCGGCCGCCGCAGTGGGGGCGCTGCTGGGCCTCGCTGCCCTTTCCTGGGCGGCCCCGGCTCCGGCGGCTGGGGTGGCGTCTGCCCCGGCCGCCCCGGCGGCGCAGCAGGACCGCCCACCGGGGACAGACCCCGGTGGGCGAGAGGGCGAGTCGGCGGGCGCCGGGCGCGGCGAGCGGCCCCGGCCGAGCGCCCCCGCGCCGCCGGGGGACCTCCGTGACGTGCTGCCCGGCTCGGAGTACTCGCTACTGGGCGCCGCGCTCCTGATCGGGGCGCTGCTTTTCACCACCTGGCGTCTGCGGGAGCGGGGGGCGCGGGGGCGGAGGGCCGTTCGCTGGTGGGAGGTGGCGGCCGTGCTGGGGCTGGGGCTGACGGCGGTCTTGCTGCTGCTGTTCGGCCTCGCGGTGCGCTCTGGGGCAGGGGCCGCCGGAGGGCCGGGCGGCGGGGTGGCGGTGGGCGCGGGCGGGCCGCTGGTGCCCGCCGCTTCCCCCGCCGTGAGCGCGCTGCCGCCGCTGTGGCGCGGGACGCTCACGGCGCTGAATCTGCTAGCGCTGGCCTTTTTTACCCTGCTGGCCCTGGGGGTGCTGTGGACCGGCCTGCGTGCCCGCCGCGCCGCCGCACAGGCCGGAGTGCTGGCCCCCGGCCTCCTCCCGGCGGAGCCGCCGGGGGCGCTGCACCGCGTCCGCCTGGCCTACCGCGCCGCGCAGGGGAGTCTGGCGGCGGCGGGGTTGGGCCGCGCTTTTTCCGAGACGCCCGCCGAGCACGCCGCCCGCGCGGCCCTCACGCGGCCGGACCTCGCCCCTGCGCTGGACACCCTGGTCGCCGCCTACGCCCCGGTGCGCTACGGGGGCCGCGTGACCGACGAGGACGCCGAGAAAGCCGAGGCCGCCGCCCGCGAGATCGGCCGCCTGGGCGCGGGCCGCCCTCCCGCCCCCCCTCCCTCCTTCCCCGAAAGCGAGACCCCGTGACCCCATCCTCCTCTGCACCTGATCTCCCCCCGCCCGACCTGTCGGCCGTTCAGCGCTTCGCCCAGGCGGTCGAGACCAACGTGGCCCGCGTGCTGGTGGGCAAATCGGACGTGACCCGCCTGAGCCTCGCCGGGATTCTGGCGGGAGGCCACCTGCTGCTCGAAGACGCCCCCGGCACCGGCAAGACCATGCTGGCCCGCGCGCTGGCCGCCAGCCTGGGCCTGGACTTCCGGCGGGTGCAGTTCACGCCCGACCTGCTGCCGGGTGACGTGACGGGGGTGAGCGTGTACCGCCCGGCCACCGGCGAGTTCGAGTTCGTGCCCGGCCCGGTCTTCACCGGGCTGCTGCTCGCCGACGAGATCAACCGCGCCACCCCCAAGACCCAGTCGGCGCTGCTGGAGGCGATGGGGGAGGGGCAGGTCACCGAGTCGGGCGTCACGCACCGCCTGGCCCCGCCCTTCGTGGTGATCGCCACCCAGAATCCCATCGAGCACGAGGGGACCTACCGCCTGCCCGAAGCGCAGCTCGACCGCTTTCTGCTCAAGCTCTCGGTGGGCTACCCCACGCTGGACGAGGAGGTGCAGATGCTCGCCCGGCTCCAGGGCGCCCACCCCATCGAGACGCTGACGGCGGTCGCCGCGCCCGGGGACCTGCTGGCGGCGCGGGCGGCGGTGCGCGGGGTGCGCGTCTCGGACGACCTGCGGCGCTACATGGCGGGCCTGGGGGCGCGGACGCGCTCGCACGGGCAGGTCGCGCTGGGAGCCGGGCCGCGCGCCAGCCTCGCCCTCCAGGGGGTGGCGCAGGCGCTGGCGGCGCTGTCGGGGCGGGCTTTCGTGATTCCCGACGACGTGAAGGCCGCCGCCCCCGGCGTGCTGGCCCACCGCCTCAACCTGCGCATCGAGGCGCGGCTGGCCGGAACGCCCCCCGAGAGCGTGGTGGCCGAGGTGCTGCGCCAGGAGCCGGTGCCCGCCGACCCCGCCGCGCTCGCCGGGACCCCCCTCTGAACGGGGCCGGTCTGAACCTCGCGGCCCTGGGGTTGGTGCTGGCCGCCCTGCTGCTTCTGGTCGGGCTGGCCTGGCTGCTGTCGCGCCGCCCGCCAGAGGTGCGGCTGACCCGCACCTTTGCGCCCCAGGGGTTCGAGGGGACCCGCCTTGCGTACCACGTCCGCCTCGAGATCCGCACCCGGCGCCCCCTGCGGGTGACCGTGGAGGACCCCACGCCGCTCACGGTCGTCTCCAGCGAGGTGCTGACGGTGGGCGGGCTGACGCTGGGGCGCACGGTTACCGAACTTGACGGCTCCCTGCTGCTCAACCGCCGGGGCGAGCACGCCTGGCCGGGCGGCACGCTGCGCTGGGCCGATCCGCTGGGGCTGTTCTGGCGCTCGGCGCCGCTGGGCGTGCCCGGCTCCCTGGAGGTCTACCCCGGCACGCACGGGCTGGTGCTGCCCGATCTGCTGCGCCCGCTGCTCAGCGAGGGGACTCTGTCGCGCACACTGGGCCTGGAAGACCCCATCAGCCTGCGCGGGGCGCGGCCCTACCTGCCGGGCGACCCGCCGGGCCGGGTCCACTGGCGGCTCTCGGCGCGCACGGGGTCTCTCACCGTGCGCGAACTCGACCGCACCGCCGCGAGCAGCGTGACCGTCTTTCTGGACCTCCAGGGCAGCGAGGTCTACGTGGACAGCGCCGTGCGGCTGGCGAGCAGTCTGGTGCAGGAAGCGCTGGCGCTCGACCTCCCGGTCAGCGTGGCGACCCGGGCGGGCGCCACCCCCACGGGCCGCACCCCGGAAGCCCTGCGCGCCGCCCTGAGCCTGCTGGCCCGCGCCCAGCCCGAGGCCCGGCCGGAAGTCCCGCTGATGCCCCCCACCCGCGCGGGCGGCAACCTGATCGTGCTGACCCAGGCGGCCGGCCCCGCCCTGGTCGAGCAGGCGATGCGGGCGCGGGCCTCGGCCAGCCGGGTGGTGATCGTGGCGATTCCCGATGGCTTTTACCTCGAATCCGGCGAGACGCCCCGGCGCCAGTGGGTCGGGGCGCCGCAGACGGTGCGCGACCTGGAGCGCCGGGCGGGCATCCTGGCGGGGGCGGGCGTGCTGGTGTTCGTGCTGCGCGGCAACCAGAGCGTGCTGCGGCTGGGGGCCTGAAGCGCCCGCCTGGCCCGGCCAGGAACCAAGCCTAAAGGGACGCTCACGCCGCGCCTGAAAGGCCCCTGCTAGCGTAGGGCCATGACCCAGCGTGACGATCACACCGACGTGCCCAGGACCGAGGACGAGATCAGCAACGTGGACCTGCAATTCATGGGCCGCACCGACGAGCGCCGCGACGCCCTCAAGGACGCCCGCGCCGAGGCCCGCAACGCCGACGAGTTCGAGGAACGTGGCCTCGACAAGCAGGACGTGGCCTCGCAGGGCAGCATGATCGCCAGCGACCCCGCCAGCACCATCCCCGGCGACGAGACCTCCGAGGACACCGGGCAGGGCTGACCCCTCTCCCCGCTGCTGCGCCGCGCGCCCCCCCTCTTCCCCGGAGAGAGGGGCGCCTTTGCTGGCGGTGGAAGCTGGCCGCTGGCCGCTACTTCCCCACGCAGAAGTTGCGGAACACCGCGTCCACCACGTCCTCTGCCACGTCGCGGCCAGTCAGCTCGGCCAGGGCGCGCAGGGCTTCTTCCAGCTCGTACCCGGCCAGGTCGTCGGGAAGGAAGCGGGCGGCTTGCAGGTGCGCCAGCGCCCGCCGCGCCGCGTCCACCTGCCGCTCGGTGGTGAGCCACGCCTCGCCGCGCGCCGCGTCGCCGAGCAGGGCCGCGTGCAGGGCTTCCCGCAACCCGGGCAGGCCCTCCCCGGTCACCGCGCTCACCGCCAGCGTGGTGGGGTCGGTCCACGCGGCGGGGAGGTCGCTCTTGGTCCGCACCCGCAACACCCGTGCCTGCGGCGGCAACTCGGCGGGCAGCGCCTCACGCTCCACGCTGCCGTCCTCCAGCGCGAGCACCAGATCGGCCCCCCCGGCGAGGCGCACCGCCTGCCGCACCCCGGCCGCCTCGACCTCGTCCGCTGTCTCGCGCAGGCCCGCCGTGTCCACCAGGGTCACGGGCACGCCCGCCAGCGAGAGCTGCGCTTCCAGGTAGTCGCGGGTGGTGCCGGGCAGGGGCGTCACGATGGAGCGCTCGTAGCCCAGCAGCGCGTTGAGCAGGCTGCTCTTGCCCGCGTTGGGGCGGCCGATCAGGGCCAGCCGCGCGCCCCGGGTGGCGACCTGCCCGGCGCGGGCGGTGCCCAGCAGGGCCGTCAGCTCGGCCTCGGCGGCGGCCAGGGGGACGGCGCGGTCCTCGTCGGGCACGCCCTCTTCGGGGTAGTCGAGCAAGGCCTGAATCGCGGCCAGCGTGCGGGTGACGTGCGAGGCGACCCGCTCCACCCGCGCCCCCAGCGCCCCCGACAGCCCCAGCGCCGCCTGCCGCCGCGCCGTGTCGGTGCCCGCGCTGACCAGTTCCAGCACCGCCTCGGCCTGCGCGAGGTCCAGCCGCCCGGCCAGGTAGGCGCGCAGGGTGAACTCGCCGGGCCGGGCAGGGCGCGCGCCCAGTTCCAGTACCCGCGAGAGCACCCGCGAAAGCACCGCCGGGCTGCCGTGCGTCTGGAGTTCGGCCACGTCCTCGCCGGTGTAGGAGCGGGGCGCGCGGAAGACCAAGCACAGCCCCTCGTCGAGCAGCTCGCCGTCCCCGGCCACCAGCGCCCCGGACAGGAAGCGGCCCCCCCGGGTGCGGCTCGGTGTGCCCCGGCCCCGGAACACGCCGTCCGCGATGCTCAGCGCATCCGGCCCGCTCACCCGCACGATCCCCACCCCCGCGCTGCCGGGAGCGGTGGCGATGGCGGCGATGGTGTCGGAAAGGCCGGTGCGGGTCACGGGGGAGAGGGTAGCAGGGATTATGCTTCACTGCATCGAGAGCTTTGCTGGAGGTATATATGCTACTTGAAAAACAGGATCAAGATTCCGGGGACATCGTTCTATGGCAAGGGTTTGGGTCACTATACTCAAACAGTCAATGGAAGACTGTCAGTGTAATTATCTATCAGACGTGGGATTACGGTGGACACATAAGGTTGTTCATAGAAACAGAAGAGGGAATTCTTGACAACATCAGAGATTTTTTCATACATATCCATGATCTTAAATTTTATAGGATAGTACATTCGGCTATGCATTCAGTCTACAAAAGTAAAAAAGGCTATGCAATAAATTTGGAAGGATTGCCAAAGATCTTTGGCTCTGGCTTGAATATTGAATTCACGTCGACAACTATGGATGTTGGAGATAAAGAAGACTTAACGATGAGTTATGCTGAATTCTATTAAATTAACTTCCCGCATGTTTTTAATAATGATTTTGAGACTGATGATGAGGGAAACTCGGTGTTATACCATAGAGGTTTCGAATTGCTCGCTGACGATTGGCATATAACTTTTAGGACCGACAGAGAATATTATGGTGGTTCAAGTGGAATGCCTGACAACGGATACGTGGTGACACACATAGGACGCGTCACAAAACGAGACGGGGAAGTCTTCCGCCCTTTTGAAGCGCAGAAGATATTAGGTATCGTTAGAAGCTGGTTCACTATACTACGAGGAGCTTGGGTGACAGCTCTGCCTGTTGGGTTTAACAGTGAAGGTGTTAAAGTATGGATTGACTTTAAGCAAGAGAGGGTGCAAAAACTACTTAGACACGAGGAGATTTTAATAGATTACAATTTTGAAACTTGGAGTTCTATGTTTCTGCGCTTTCGTGATTTATATAGTGAAGATGATTATAGGTCTACAATTGAGACGGCAGTAGACTGGTATGTTGAAGCTAGAAAGCCTGACAGACCACCGACATCCGCAATAATCCATGTACATCTCGCACTAGAGGTCCTATCTTGGTCGATATTAGTTAAACACAGCGGTATGGTGAGTGCAGACGGATATTCTAACATGCCCTCGTATGACAGAATTCGACTCCTTTTATTTTGGGTTGGTATTAAAAATGATGTTCCCTCCTCCTTATATAATCTGATAGAATACTTGAAAGACGAGGCTAAATCTTCGGGGCACTCAGGGAAATTAAAGGAAGGAAAAACTAAAAAGGGCGGAGCAGAAATAATATCTGAGACTCGAAACAGAATTATGCATCCCAACGGGAGGGGTGACCCGCGTAATCTAGATGTCTCTGTGGCCTATTCGATTATAGCTTTAGGTCTATGGTATATAGAACTCACGTTCTTAAAGCTACTCGACTACGAAGGTAAATACTACAATCGTCTTCCCCCAGAGGAGATTGACCCCGAGGGTGATCCTATTTATAAGGATGTGCCTTGGGTCAAAAACTAATCTCAAGTAATTTGTGGGTTAACACTAGCCTCTCTCTAGGGGTCAAAAGTGGCAAGGCAATCGGGGAAGGCCCTTCCAGTGCTGCGTTTCGAGTTGCTGAGCACGGCACGAAGGGCATCAAGGCCG